>JAMOSA010000207.1 GCA_027063325.1 Campylobacteraceae bacterium | reverse complement strand
GTAAGCTGTGCTTTTTTAGTGCAATAGAGCAAAATAGATTACCACTTTTACTAATCCATTCACTCCCTCTACTGCCAATAGCATTAGTCTGATTATTGGCAACTACTGCTATCTCTTTGTCAATCTTATTAGACTCTATAAGATTAGATAGATATATCTGTGTAGAAGGTAGTGTATCAAATGATACTATCTCCAACACCAAGCCCCCTTCCAACCACAAATGCTTTTGCACTCATTTTATTTTTTGATTTTGGTTGAAGTTGAAAAATCTCTATAGCACCTCTATTACATGATACAGTAATAGACTCTTTGCCAATATCTACTATCTCACCTGCTCTACTAGTACACTTTGAATCATCTGCTAAAGAGATCTCCAAAAACTTTAGGCCATTTGCCAAGAATATATCTGGCCAACCTTTGTAGGCTCTATATTTTCTATATACTTCATTAGCATCAGATAGTTCTATTTCACCATCAACTCTTTTTATCTTTTTGCAGTGCGTTGAAACTGCTTTTGTTTGTATAATTGGCTGTAGCATCTCATATCTGTTTAATACATCTATAATAAGTTTTGCTGCATCATAAGTAAGATCTTGCATCAAAATAGATGTAGTAGTCTTTTTGTCCAACTCTCTTATACCCCAAGCAAGTATTGGACCACTATCTAATCCCTCCTCCATAAGCATAGCTGTAACACCAGATACTTTGTCACCATTTAGTATAGCCTCTTGTACAGGTGAAGCTCCTCTGTAGAGTGGAAGTAGTGAAGCATGCAGATTTATACAAGGAGCAATATCAAGCACATCTTTTGGCAACAGCTGCCCGTATGCAGCTACAACAATATAATCAGGATTAGACTCTTTGATTCTCTCTATAATACTACTCTCTTTTAGAGTATGAGGCTGGAGTACCTCTATACCGGCTTTTGTAGCAGTTACTTTTACTGGAGGTGGTGTAATAACTCTTTTTCTGCCTACTGGTTTGTCTGGCTGAGTTAGTACCAATACTACATCTATAGTATCAGTTTCTATCAACTCTTTTAGTATCACATTGGCATACTCTGGTGTACCCATATAAACAATACGCTTCATCTATAACTCCTTTGGTCTAAACAAGGTTCCACCTTTGTGGTCATTTTCCAGTAAAAATGAGTATGCATCTGACAAATCAAATCCACTTGCCAAAAACATTTGACGACCTCTTTGCATTAAAAAATCTGCTGCTTGAAGCTTGGTTACAATTCCACCTGTTGCAAAATCACCATTTGGTGTACTCTCTGCTTCTAACTCCTCTGGATTTAGATATGAAACCTCTTTTCTGATTACTGCATCACTGCATTTGTGAGGATCTTTGTCATAGAGTGCATCAATATCTGACAAAATTACTAAAATATCTGCATCAAAATAGTATGCTACATGTGCTGAGAGTCTGTCATTATCTCCAAATACCAACTCTTCGGTGGCTACTACATCATTCTCATTTACAATAGGTACAACTCTATGCTCCAAAAGTTTATCTATTGCACTTTGGGCATATTTTGTTCTGCGTCTTGAATCAAAATCATCAGCACTTAATAAAACTTGAGCTGAGAGTATTCCATAGTGTGCAAATTGAGTCTGATAAATTTTGAGCAAATATGGCTGCCCAATAGCAGCAAGAGCCTGTTTACCAGCTACACTTTTACGATCTATATCTATTTGTGTATTTCCTGCAGCTACTGCACCAGAACTTACCAATATTATATCTCTGCCATCTTTATGCAAAGATGCTATAAACTCTACAAGATTATTCAATCTCTTATGGGCTATTTTACCATCTTGGGTAAGTACATGAGAACCTACCTTAATAACCACTCTACGCATTGCTATCCTCTTTGGAATCTAAATCTTTAGCTTTTTTGGCTCTTCTGATACTCTGTACCATATCACCAAGAGCAAATCTAAGAGGTTCTGTATTGCGATGAGCTACAGAAGATATAGGAAGTACAAAGAGTGGTTTGGATATATCTGCACTCTCCCAACTTTGCAACTCCTGTCCATATGACAAGAGATTTGTTTCAGCTTTATATTTATCCAATACTCTATTTGGCTCTAAGTTTAAATGCTCAAGCAGAGTTGATACCAAAGAGTTGATACTCTCATCATCTAATGCATCTATTTTGGTAATAGCAATAGCATATGACCTATTTGAGAGTTCATTTGAGTATCTCTTTAACTCCTCTTTTAAAGTATTATACTGATAATCCATATCCCTATAGTTTGTAGCATCTAACATAAGAAGCAATGATTGGGTCCTTTCAATATGCTTTAAAAATTCAAGTCCAAGACCTCTGCCATCACTGGCTCCTTCTATAATACCTGGAATATCAGCCATCATAAATGAATCATACTCACCCAAGTGAACAACACCAAGCTTTGGTGTTAGGGTAGTAAACTCATAATTTGCAATCTCTGGTTTGGCATTTGAGAGTATAGATATAAGTGTAGATTTACCAACATTTGGAAATCCTACCAATCCAACATCAGCAATAAGTTTCATCTCAAGTCTTATATCCTTGCTCTCACCCGGAAGTCCTGGCTGAGCATATGTAGGTCTTTGGTTTGTAGGACCTTTGAAGTGAACATTACCCAAACCACCCTTTCCGCCATCTAAAAATTTGACTCTTTTACCAGGTGTTGTCAAATCCAAAAGCAACTCTTTTGTATTGGCATCAATTACTTGAGTACCAGGAGGCACTACAATAGTAATATCTTTTCCACTCTTACCACTCTTTTTTCTACCCTCTCCAGGACGACCATTTTCTGCTTTTATATGTCTTTTGCCTCTAAGATGTGAGAGTGTATCTGTATTGTTATCTACTTCAAACCAGACAGCACCGCCTCTACCACCATCACCACCATCTGGACCACCTTTTATAACAAACTTTTCTGTATGAAATGATACACAACCTGCACCACCCTTACCAGAACTGACTCTAAGTTCTACACTATCTATAAACATTTTTATATATTCCTTTGATTACTCTAACATAAGTATCTATTGTGATATTTATCTATTGATTTTAAATAAGTTGCATATTATACCTGAATATATATTGAGATACAGATATGTAAAAGATTAGATATTTATGCTAAAGTTACACCAATTAATCTAAAAGGTTTGTTATGCAGGTAATGAGTGTATCTTCACTAAATGAAAAGATTAAATCACTGCTTGAGGCTACTTTTATGCATATAGAAGTAGAGGGTGAAGTAGCTTCAGTTACATACCACTCAAGTGGTCATATATACTTTAGTATAAAAGATGATAGTAGTACAATCAAGGCTGTAATGTGGAGATCTAGTGCCAATAAATTGAAATTCAAAATAACAAAGGGTGAACACATCATAATAAAAGGTTCATTGGGGGTCTATACACCAAGAGGTGAGTACCAACTAATAGCAATCTCTATAGAACCTTTTGGAAAAGGCGCTTTAGCTTTAGCTTATGAACAACTCAAAGCTAAATTAAAAGAGAAAGGCTATTTTGATCAAAACAATAAAAAACCACTTCCAAAATATCCAAAATCTATTGCAATAGTAACTGCTTCAAACA
>JAMOSA010000206.1 GCA_027063325.1 Campylobacteraceae bacterium | reverse complement strand
TAAAAAAGGCAAAAATCCATATCTCATAAATCAACCTGTAATCATTCCAAAAAAGAGATATAGAATAATAATTGATCCAGGACACGGAGGTCATGATAGTGGAGCTGTTGATCCTAGTCGCAAATATATAGAGAAAAAAGCTGTACTTCAAATAGGTTTAAAGCTCAGAAAGCATCTACAAGCTATGGGATTTTCTGTATTGATGACAAGAACAGGAGATAGATTTGTAAAGCTCTCAAATAGAACAAAATTTGCAAATAGAAATAATGGAGATATATTTGTATCAATTCATGCAAATGCTGTACCCAAAAGAAAGAGTCGTAAAAGACAAGGAATTGAGACATATTTTTTGCAAGTAACCAGGAGTGAAAGAGCCAAAAGAGTAGCTGCTATGGAAAATAGTGTTGTACTCAATAGAAGTGATTGGCTAAGCAAAAATGTAATACTCAATGCAATATATACAGGTCCTAAAATAGTACTATCAAACAAACTAGCTATTGATGTACAAAAAGGGATGCTCTCAAGACTTAGAAAGAGATACAAAGGTGTCAAAGATGGAGGAGTTAGACCAGCTCCATTTTGGGTACTTGTAGGTGCAGAGATGCCAGCAATCTTGGTAGAGACTGGTTATATTACTCATTATAGAGAAAAAAAGAGATTATTTGATCCAAGATATCAAGATACACTTGCCAAAGGTATAGCAGAGGGAATTGCCAGATATTTGGCAAATAGAGAAAAAGAGATAGAGTAATTTTATTGTTTTCAATAATCAAATTGGTATAATCACGCGAGTTAAAAACTTTAAGGGATATATGTGAAAAAAAGGTTGTGGAAAATTGTTAGACGATTTGATAGAGTAGATTCCAAAAAAATAAAACAGAAAAATAATATATATATTAAGCACTCTATAGATACACAATCCTATCTTGAAGCAAATACAGATGTAAAGATAGCTATAGAAAGAGGTGATTTTAAATCTGCTGATGAACATCTGCAAAAGTTTGGACTCAAAGAGTTACAAGAAGGTAAAAGAAAATTTCATAAAGATTTTGAACCATATAATGAAGAGTTGTACAAAACAACCGTTAAAGATTTAGAAAATGAAATGCAAGAGAATGGATACTCTACACCATTTGAACACTTTATAAATATAGGATGCAGAAAAATTATAGAAGAAGAGATTGAATGGGATAAAATAACAAATGATAATGAAATTAAAAAAGTAGTACCAAATTATATTAATGCTCTATGGTCACAGCTTGATGTCAATAGCTTTTTGGAAGCAAACAGTGATATAAAAGAGTTTGATTACGATAGTTTTGTTTCACTATATGTACAAGAGATACAAGATGGTAAAAGAAAGTTTCATAGAGATTTTGAACCATATAATGAAGAGATATATTTAAATAGTTTTGAAGATATAAAAAGAGCAGTAGAGTTAAAAGAGATTGAATCAGTATTTGAACACTTTTGTAGGTTTGGGTATAAAGAGATAATAGATACTAATAGAAGTTGGAATAGTAGTAATAAGTTAAT
>JAMOSA010000205.1 GCA_027063325.1 Campylobacteraceae bacterium | reverse complement strand
AAGAGTATATAGGCTATAAACATCTCTTTGCTAAAAAGTAGCTTTGTGATACTGACTTTGTTTATCTCTACTCCTGCTATCTCTAACTTTTTCATCTCATCCCCCTTTTGGCTTTTGCTTTTTCTATGATAGGTTTAAACTCATCCCATGTATATATGGTGGTATCATGACCGATTGAGTTATCTGCAAACCTTTTGTCATTTTCAGGAAATAGATAAAAGAGTTTAGGTACTGTTCCTTCATACTCTTTGAGTACAAAAAACTTTCTTTTTTTAAGAAGTTCAACCAGAGGTGACTTCTCATCATCCAAATCACCAAAAAGTCTCACTTTTGTAGGGCATGTAGCTTGACAGGCTGTTGTAGTCTCACCTTTGGATATACGAGTATCGTAACAAAATGTACACTTATCTACTGCTACTGCCTTATCATCTACAAACCTCGCATCATAAGGACAAGCCTCCATACAACCTTTACACAAGATACACTTATCTTGGTCAACCAGTACCAAACCACCCTCAGCAAAATGACTAGCATTTGTAGGACATACACTCACACATGGAGCATCTATACAGTGGTTACACTGTGATGGATAAAAGTTGACTATAGGTACACCAAAAACACTTTTTTCTGTCTGTCCTACCCAAATCCTTTGTTTGTCAGCCCCAAGCTGAACACCATTTTGCTCTTTACAAGCCACCTCACAAGCCTTACAGTTTATACAGTTTTGATAATCTAAAGCCATTGCGTAATTCATGCGTTTACCTTTCTTATTGATACTTCACTCTCATGCATAGCAGCACTTCCAAAAACAGGTTCTATCACATCTTCGATAATGATATTGTCACTAGCTCCATTTCTCTGAGCCAAAGTCAATCCATCACTAGTCGCACCAAATCCATGTACAAAGAAAAGCACATCTTTTCTTATCTTGTATGTAGGGTATGCTTTGATATGTACTTTGCCTATACTACTAGCAACCTCTACTATATCTCCTTCTTTTATACCCAACTCATCTGCTTGGTCTTTATGTATCCAAATATGGTTTTCTCTAACCAAATCAAGCAACATAGCATTGTTTGATGTAGCATTCTGGGTAAACTGAGCGTGTCTTCCACTGATAAACTTGAACTTACCTTTAGCTGGTGCTTTATAGTACTCATCTCTCCAAGTCGGCATAGCATCTACACCTTTTTTAGTCATATATGCCAAGTTACACTCTATCTTTCCTGATTTTGTTTTGAGCTTCTCTTTGAGTGATGCTAACTCTTTTTCATCTACACAAGCTTCTGTATATACATCAGAGTTAAATCCGTCTTTTGTAACTGTGTAGTATTTCTTATCTTCAGGATAGTAGATAGATTCGTTTTCACTTATCTTTTTGTAGTACTTGTCCATATCTGGGTAGAACACACCTCTTTGTTTGAGTATCTCATAAGCCTCTTTGCCATAGACACTTACTACCATATGCTCATTTATCTCCTCTTGGGATTTAGCAAACATATCAGTTAAGTCAAACCCATCCTCTTTATAGACAGCATCTTCACCTCTGT
>JAMOSA010000204.1 GCA_027063325.1 Campylobacteraceae bacterium | reverse complement strand
CTACAACAGTATGCACCATCTTGGCAACTATCAGAGTTTGACATCACCTATATCAAAGAGGCTTTGCAAGATACTACTTTAAAACCCAAAACACTCCAAGAACTAAAAACCAACAAAACCCAACTGATAAAACTACTACAACAAAGCCACTATGTCAAACATATATACCATTCAGATGTAAACTACCTTTTAGTAGAGTTAAACATAACAGCTAGTGCATTTCAAGAGATACTCAAAAAACACAAAATCCTCATAAGAGATTGTAGTAATTTTGATGGGTTAAATGAGTATCATATACGCATAGCTATCAAAGATATGAACTCTATAGTAGCTCTAAAAGGGATTATTTGACAAATATTTGCCAAAAGACTATCTTTTTGTCAAAAAACCTGCTATAATACGCCACTTTTTGCAAGAGAGTATCAAACTTTCTACTTCAGAGGATATCTCCTCTTTATGACTTTCCACGATAATTTGCGTGATGATATAAGTTTGGTATAGTTTGCACAAAGAGGTATGAACCTCTTTATAACATACAACTTATGATACGAAGAATACACACCGAAAATACAACACAAAAGAGAAATATATGAAATTTACAGACTTCAATCTCAAGTCAGAGATACAAAAAGCTATAGACGAAGCAGGATTTATAGAGCCTAGCCCAGTTCAAAAAGATGCGATACCACTTATCTTAGAAGGCGAAGATGTTATAGCACAAGCACAAACAGGTACAGGAAAAACTGCTGCGTTTGGTTTGCCTATCATGAACCGTATGAAAGTAGATGGAAGCATCGAAACACTAGTTATCGTACCTACTCGTGAGTTGGCTATGCAAGTAAGTGATGAGCTTTTTAGATTTGGAAGACACAGAGGGATCAAAACTGCCACTGTTTATGGTGGTACATCATACTCAAAACAGCTTGACAGAATCAAACAAGCATCTATCATCGTAGCAACTCCAGGAAGACTTCAAGATTTGCTTCAAAGTGGCAAGATTAAGATCAAACCATCATTTGTAGTACTTGATGAAGCTGATGAGATGCTAGATATGGGGTTTTTGGATGAGATAAAAAACATCTTTACATTCCTACCAAAAAACAGACAAACACTTATGTTCTCAGCTACTATGCCAAACGCTATCCGTAAACTAGCTGAAGAGATACTAAATGAACCAAAAAGAGTATCTATCACAAAAAGCGAAAGTACAAACTCCAAAATCACACAATACTACTATGTAGTAACAGAATCAGAAAGAGATGATGCTCTAGTTAGACTTATAGATTATAAAAACCCAGATAAGTGTATCATCTTCTGTCGTATGAAAAAAGAGGTAGATAGATTGGTAGCTCACCTCACAGCTCAAGGATTCAAAGTAAGTGGACTTCACGGAGATATGGAGCAAAAACAAAGAGAAGTAACCATCAGAGCATTCAAACAAGGTGGTATCGATATCTTTATCGCTACTGATGTAGCTGCTCGTGGACTTGATGTCAATGATGTTACACATGTGTTTAACTACCATATACCATTTGACAGTGAGAGTTATG
>JAMOSA010000203.1 GCA_027063325.1 Campylobacteraceae bacterium | reverse complement strand
TTTATATTTTTATCAAGAGACAGAAATATTATTAAATCTATAATCAAAAAGCTCTCCAAACGCTATAAAGCATCTGATTCAATTGAATATATAATGTATGTAGTAATTGATATTATGGTAGATCATACAATGCATATAGTAGATAAAATTGATGATAAACTAGAAGAGATTGAAGATAGAATATTTGATGAATCCTTAGATGAACAAAATGTACAAAAGAGTCTTTATTTTGCAAGGCGTACACTAAACAGGATTGCAAAAGTATCAGTACAACACAATGATATAGTCAATAAAATTATTGCCAACTTCCCAATAGTTATGCGTAAAAAACTCAAATATGAATTTATAGATCTTAAAGAACATCTATCATTTTTGATTAATGAATCTAAAACATATCTTGATAGAACAGGTTATCTGCAAACTCTACTTATGGGATTTATAAGCAACAGAATGAATCAAGCGATGCAAAGACTTGCTTCAATCTCTCTTATATTTTTACCACTGACATTTATAGTTGGAAACTATGGTATGAATTTCAAATTTATGCCTGAACTTGACTGGAAATATGGATATGAAGCTGTATGGGTTTTAAACATCTCTATAGCTTGGCTGATATTCCAATGGCTTAAGAAGAAAAAATGGATTTAAAGGTTAAATTTTTATGGTAAAATTCTGCTCAAATATAACTTGAGGCTATATATATTAAGAATCCTCATATACTCTATATAAAACTAAATGATAACAATAAAAAAGGTTAAGTAATGGAATCTATGAACTATTATGAGATACTTCAAGTAACAAAAGATGCAACCGGAGCAGAGATAAAAAAGGCTTATAGAAAATTGGCAATAAAGTATCATCCAGATAAAAATCCAGGAGATAAAGAAGCAGAAGAGAAATTCAAACTAATAAATGAAGCTTATGCAGTATTGAGTGATGATGAAAAAAGAGCTATATATGACAGATACGGTAAAGAGGGATTAAACAGACAAGGTGGTGGATTTAGATCTGCTGATATGAGTGATTTTATGGATATATTTGAGAGTATGTTTGGTGATGCTTTTGGAGGTGGGGCAAGACAATCAAGAAGTAGTGCTAGATATGCTTTGGATTTAGAGATAGAAATTACCATTGATTTTAATGAAGCTGTATTTGGTACCAAAAAAGAGATAAAATTTGATAAAAAAATTCCTTGTGAAAGTTGCCGTGGCACTGGTGCCAAGGGTGGAGTAATGGAGACTTGTGCATATTGCGGAGGTCAAGGTCAAATAGTAATGAGACAAGGATTTATGACTTTTGCCCAAGAGTGTCCAAAGTGTAACGGAAGAGGCAAAACAATAGGTGAAAAATGTCCAAAGTGTCATGGCAAAAGCTATAAAACAATCCAAGAAAATTTTACTATAGAAGTACCTGCTGGAGTTGATACAGGCAACAGGCTAAGAGTTCCTGGTAAAGGTAATGAAGATATAGATGGAAATAGAGGAGATCTATATATACTCTTTTATGTGAATGAAGATGAGCATTTTGTCAGAGATGGCAATAATCTGTATATCGAAG
>JAMOSA010000202.1 GCA_027063325.1 Campylobacteraceae bacterium | reverse complement strand
GCCAGAAGAATAGATACAGAAGATACAGATATAGAGAGATACTATCTGAAAAAACTTCTAAAAGATTATTATAATGAAACCCAAAGCCAAAAAGCCAAGCAGATACTGGATAATTTTAGAGTGGAGATTAGAAACTTCTGGTTGGTACGCCCAAAAGATATGAAGGGTCCACTCAAAATGATTGAAGAGGGAGAGTAATTATGTTGCGATTTTTTGATTTGGAGAGAATAGACGCAGCCAAGAGAGATGTAACACAAAGAATTAAAGATTATGATGAGATATATGAGATATTCAAACCATATAAAGCATCAGAACAATCAGATAGATGTATTCAGTGTGGAGATCCATATTGTCACAATGGTTGTCCTCTACACAACTATATACCACAGTGGCTAAGAGCTACTGCTTCTGCTGATTTAGAGTTTGCATTTCATCTTTCTAATGAAACATCTCCTTTCCCTGAAGTTATGGGGCGTATATGTCCACATGATAGATTGTGTGAGGGTAGTTGTACTCTAAATGATGGATATGGAGCTATTACAATAGGTTCAGTTGAAACTTTTATCAGTGAAGAGGGTTTCAAAAAGGGGCTTAAACCAAAATTTGCTACAAAAAAACTTGGCAAGAGGGTAGCAATAGTTGGTGCAGGACCAGCTGGACTCTCTGCTGCTACATTTTTACTTAGAGAGGGTGTTGATGTAGAATTGTTTGATAAGCAAAATCGTCCAGGTGGATTATTGACATATGGAATACCAGGATTTAAACTAAATAAAAATGTAATTGAAAGAAGGGTAAATATCCTCAAAGATGAAGGTGCTATATTCCATCAAAATACGGAAGTTGGCAAGGATATAGCCTTTAGCGAACTTATAGAAAATTTTGATGCTGTATTTATTGGTGTTGGTGCTACAAAAGGTAGAAAACCTGGTTTGGATAATGAAGATGCCAAGGGTTGTTATTTGGCAATGGAGTATCTTGTTGATATTCAAAAGAAACTCTTTAATGAACCAAGAGAACATAATATAGAGGTAAAAGATAAAAATGTAGTAGTCATTGGTGGTGGTGATACTGCTATGGATTGTGTTAGAACAAGTCTTAGAGAAAGAGCCAAGAGTGTAACTTGCTACTATAGAAGAGATGCCCATAATATGCCAGGAAGCAAAAAAGAGTATATTAATGCCAAAGAGGAGGGTGTTGAGTTTGAATTTTATACAACTCCAAAAAAGATTATTACTAATGATAAAGATGAAGTAATAGCTGTAGAGATGATAAAAACTAGACTTGGTGAACCAGACAGTAGTGGTAGAAGAAGAGTAGAAGAGATTCCAGATAGCAATTTTAGAGTATCTGCTGATATTGTAATTTTTGCACTTGGATTTGATCCAGTATCTTATGAATTTTTGGCAGAAAATGGTATAGAGACAGATAAATGGGGTGGAATAGTGGTAGATGAAAATTATGAAACCACTAAAAAAGGTGTATATGCAGGTGGAGATTGCTCAAGAGGTGCTGATTTGGTTGTAACTGCTGTAAGAGATGGTAGAGAGGCAGCCAAAGCAATG
>JAMOSA010000201.1 GCA_027063325.1 Campylobacteraceae bacterium | reverse complement strand
CCAAGTCTGCTTGATTTGATAGATTTGCCTGTAAAAAAGAGTGATATACAAGAGATTGCCTCTGTATGTGAATTAGTCTTTTTGGCTCTGCCTCACAAAACAGCTATGTCTATAGCCAAAGAGTTACTGGCAAAGGGTCTAAAGGTAGTTGATCTCTCTGCTGATTACAGATTGGAGCTTGATAGATATGAAGAGGCGTACTGTGAGCATATAGACAAAGAGAATTTGGAGCATAGTGTATATGGGCTTGTTGAGTATTATAGAAAAGATATTGCCAAAGCTACTCTTGTAGCAGGTCCGGGGTGCTACCCTACAGCAACTTTGCTTGGTATATTGCCATTTGCCAAGTATATAGATACCTCTTTGGCTTTAATTGTAGATGCAAAATCTGGTGTAAGCGGAGCTGGTAAAAAACTCTCTGAGACTACCCATTTTGTAACAATAAATGATAACTTTTTTGCCTATAATCCTCTAAAACACAGACATACACCAGAGATTATAGAGAAGATGAATAAAATTGGAGGTATTGATATTGATGTCAATTTTGTACCTCATCTCATTCCTGCAACCAGAGGTGAACTTGTTAGTATATATGCTACACTCAAAGAGGATATAGATCCCAATGAGATTTTGAAGCAAAAGTATGAGAGTGAACCATTTATTCGTCTCAGAAGTACACCACCTGATGTAAAGAGTGTAGCTGGTACTCACTTTTGTGATATATTTGCAGCCAAAAACGGGAAGACACTCTATGTAAGCAGTGCTATAGATAATCTACTAAGAGGTGCCGCTTCACAGGCTATGGCAGCTGCTAATATTATGTACTCTATTCCTGAAGCTACTGCATTGCCAACTACTCCATATACACCATAGGAAGTATTTGTGGTAGAGATAGTCAAAGGGGCATTCTTTGTAGCTGATACTCATACTCCGCACTACAGTACACTTTTTGATGAAATGTTAGATGCCATTATAGAGGGGAGACTCTCTTTGCCACAACTATTTTTGATGGGTGATATATTTGATCTGCTTTTTGCCAAAAATAGATTGATATATGAGTATAACAAAAGCAATATAAAAAGACTCCAAAGAGTATCTGAAGTTACATCTGTATATTACATAGAGGGTAATCATGACTTTTATCTACAACCACTCTTTCCAAATATCAAGATAGTCCCATTCAATAAACAGCCACTAATGGCAAAGTATAAAAACAGTTATATATATCTATCGCACGGAGATAAGATTGATACAACACCAGGTTATAGACTATATACTACAATTTTAAGATCCCCTATTACATTGTGGCTTTTAAAGCCCTTTGGTAGATATATCATAAACAGAAGTATCAATTATCTAAAATCAAAAAAGATATGTACCAGAATAAAAGGTTTTGAGAACATTATAAGTAAAAGAGAAAAACTCTATCCAAAAGATGCCAAATGGATAGTAGAGGGGCATTTACATCAGGGTAAAATTATCAACAAGTATGTATCACTTCCGGCTTTTGCATGTAGTAACAAAATAGCAATTTTTGATGGAGATGGATTTGAATTTGTAGATATAAATACTCTATTGGACAAAAGATGAAAAAGATTGCACTCATTACACCATCACTTGCTAAAGGCGGAATTGAGAGAGTAGTAGTAACAGAGGCTGAATATTTAAAAAACTATTATGATGTTACTTTGATAGTCATTGATGATTTTAGGGTAGATTATCCATATAGTGGTAAGAGTCTGTTTTTGAAGATACCTCTTGAAAATAGGGCAATATATGCTAGAGCCTTGAGTATCTTTAGAGCTATACTCAAGCTATATATAATCAAGTGTAAAAATAGATTTGATTTGGTTATATCACATGGTGAATTGACCACTTTGCCAAATCTGCTTGGAAACTGTACACAAAGTATTACAGTAATGCATGAAAATAGATTTGTAATAGATAAGGATAGACAAGGTAGATGGGTAAATGCTCTAATGAAATATCTTTATAGATTCAAATCTCTAAAGGGTATTGTAACGGTATCCAAAGGGATTGTGCCATATCTGCTAAAAGCTACAAATTTACCACCCCAAAAGATAAAAACCATATACAATCCTTATGATATAGAGTATATAAAAAGAGCTTCAAAAGAGCCTTTGGGTGAATATGAGAAGATCTTTGATACAACTACCCTTATTAGTGTGGGGCGATTAACCAGACAAAAGGGACAGTGGAATTTAATACGAGTTTTTTCTCAACTAAAGAGTAAAAAGAGTGATATTAGATTGATTATTTTAGGTATTGGTGAATTGCATGATAGATTGTATGAGTTATCCAAATCTCTTGGACTCAAGTGTTGGAGTTACCAAAAAGATAAAATTTTAAAAAGTGGATATGATATATACTTTTTGGGTTTTTTATCAAACCCTTTTCCTCTTATTGCAAAAGCAGATCTCTTTTTGCTTACATCTTTGTTTGAGGGGTTTGGAGGAGTTATAGTAGAGGCTATGGCTTCTGGTACACCAGTAGTTACTGCTGATTCGCCATCTGGTCCTAAGGAGATTGTAGGCGATAATGGTTTGGTTTTGCCAATGCTTAGTATAGATTGGCTTGATAATAAACAAGAGCAAAGCAGGGTTGAAAAGTTGTGGTGTGAGAGTATATACAGGCTCCTTAATGACAAAAACAGACTAAGCAGATATATTGAATTAGGCTACAAAAGAGCCAATGATTTTGATACCGATACAATTATGAAAGAGTGGCACAGCTATATAAAGAGCTTGATTAATGGGTAGTTTTTGGCTTTTAACCTCTCTTTGGGTATAATCTTGCGTTTTCTATATAAAAAATAGAATCTTTATCTCTAATTTGTAATACTATTTAAAGGATCGTTATGCTCCTATTTACACCAGGACCTACACCAGTACCTGAATCTGTCAGACTTGCTATGGCTACACCGACTTTGCATCACAGAACACCAGAGTTTGAGGCTATATTTGCATCTGCTAGAGCAAACTTATTGAAACTCTTTGGCATGGAAGAGGCTGTAATGTTGGCAAGTTCTGGAACAGGTGCTATGCAAGCTGCTGTTGTTAATATTTGTCAAAAGAAAGCTCTTAGTATAAATGCCGGTAAATTTGGTGAAAGATTTGGCAAAATAGTTGAATCTTTTGGATTTGAATCGGTGGTACTTGAGTATGAGTGGAATCAACCTGCACAGGTTGAAGATATAGCTTTGATACTTGAAAAAGAGCCAGATATTGATACAGTATGTATTCAGGTATGTGAAAGTGCAGGTGGCTTAAGACACCCTGTTGAAGAGATTGCAGAGTATATCAAATCCCAAAACAGAGATATTGCAGTGATTGCAGATGGTATTACTGCTGTTGGTGTTGAGTATATAGATACTACCAATATTGATATACTTATAGCTGGTAGCCAAAAAGCTTTGATGCTTCCTCCTGGTCTTGCTATGATTGGGCTTAGTGAGTATGCCATAGATAGAATAGGTGATGGTAGGGATTACTATTTTAATCTATCTTCAGAGATAAAAAAGCAGAGGAAAAATACAACTGCATATACAGCAGCTACTACTTTGATTATAGGTCTTAATGCTGTATTTGATGAGATAGCCAAAAGTGGAGGTTTAGAACAACTCTACAAGGATACAAAAAACAGAGCCAATGCTACACAAAAGGCATTGGAGTCTATAGGGTTACAAATATACCCAGATGCTCCTGCTTTGGCTATGAGTACGATATATGACAAAGATGCAGAAGAGATTAGAAAAATTCTCAAAAATAGTTATCAAGTCAATGTAGCAGGTGGGCAAGATCACCTCAAGGGTAAAATATTCCGTATCAATCAAATGGGACTTATTCCTCCATACCAAATGTCATGGGTTGTAAATGCTGTGGAGTTGGCTCTTGCTGATTTGAACAGACGGAAGTATGATGGTAGTGCAAACAGAATATTTAATGAAAACTATTTTGGAGAATCCAAGATATGATATTTGAGCATGAGATACCAGCAGGTAGCAGACTCTATTTTGCAAAGAGTGCCAAAATCAAAAGAGAGATAGAGTCAATATCGGCTAATCTTCTTGAGAGTTTGGGGTATAGTGAGATGGTAACACCACTCTTTTCCTATCACCAACATGAGAGTTTTGATGATACCAAAGAGTTGATTAGATTAAATGACAGCTCAAACCATGCTGTTACACTAAGAGCCGATTCAACTACTGATGTAGTCAGGATTGCTACACAAAGACTAGGCAGAAGCAGTAGTGAAAATAGATGGTTTTATATTCAACCGGTATATACATATCCTACCAATGAACATTATCAAATAGGAGCTGAAGTAATTGAAGGTGATTTTGCAGGAGTTTGCAAAGATGCAATATCTTTATTGGATTCACTGGATATAGAGCCAATACTGCAAGTTGCAAATATTGCAATACCAAAACTACTAAGTAGTAAATATGGTATATCCATAGATGATATTAAATCTATGAATTTGGAAAAGATGCTAGAGAGTGGCTTGGAGTGGATAGAGAGATTGATTCATATAGATAGTATATCCCAATTAGATGATCTCTCAATGTTTCCAAATGATATAGCAAATGAATTATCCAAAATATCAGATGCAGTTAAATTGATTGAGTATCCAAATATTGTCATATCACCACTCTATTATGCCAGGCTTAGATATTATGACTCATTGGTATTTAGATTCTTTGAAGATAATACCCTATATATGCGTGGTGGCAGTTATAGTGTAGATAGACTAAAGGCGGTGGGCTTTTCGCTCCATACTGATGCATGTATTGCAAAAAAAATGCAAAAGGATAGCTGATGTCGGTTAAAGCCGATTTGATTGTAGGACTCCAGTGGGGAGATGAGGGAAAAGGTAAAATAGTAGATCATATGGCACAAACTCATGATATTGTGTGTCGTTTTGCTGGTGGACACAATGCTGGTCATACTATAGTAGTAGGAGATAAAAAGTATGCTTTACACTTGATACCATCTGGTGTACTTAATCCAAAGGCACAAAATATAGTAGGTAATGGTGTAGTACTCTCTCCGGTTGATTTTATCAAAGAGATGAGTCAATTTGATAATTTAAAAGGACGACTTTTTATATCTGACAAAGCTCATCTACTGCTGCCATATCATGCCAGAATAGATCAAGCCAGAGAGAGAATGAAGGGTGACAAGGCTATAGGGACTACTGGTAAGGGAATAGGACCAGCTTATGGTGATAAGGTAGCTAGAGTAGGTCATAGAGTAGGAGAATTGTTACACCCAAAGAGATTGGCACAAAAGATAGTTGATTACTTTGAGATGAATAGAGCTGTATTTGAAGCTATGGGTGTAGAGTCTCCTGAGTATGATACTCTGCTCAAAGAGTTAGAGTCATATAAAGAGGTATTGGAGCCTTATATTACAGATACTACTTTGTTGCTTTGGAGAGCTTTGGATAGCAACAAAAAGGTACTGCTTGAAGGAGCTCAGGGTACTATGCTAGATATTGATCATGGAACATATCCATATGTAACCAGTTCTACAACAGTAAGTGCAGGTGCCTGTAGCGGACTTGGTATAAATCCAAAAGATATAGGCAAAGTTACAGGGATTGCCAAAGCCTACTGTACAAGAGTAGGTAATGGACCATTTCCAAGTGAAGATTTTAGCAAAGATGGCAAGAGACTTAGAGAAAATGGTCATGAGTTTGGTACCACCACAGGCAGACCAAGAAGATGCGGTTGGTTTGATGCAGTTGCTACAAAACATGCTGTCAGAATCAATGGAGTTGACAGAGTAGCTTTGATGAAGCTGGATGTACTTGATGGTTTCAAAGAGATAAAAGTATGCACAGCATACAGGTTTGAGGGTAAAGAGATAGATTATGTACCATATGACCTTGAGGGAGTTGAACCTGTATATACCACCTTTAAGGGTTGGAAGAGCAGTCGTGGAGTAAGAGAGTTTGACAAGTTGCCACAAGAGGCAAAAGATTATATAGAAGCACTTGAGCAGATGATAGGGTGCAAGATGGGTATTATATCTACATCTCCAGAGCGAGAAGATACGATAGTTAGAGATTAAATTGATATATTTAAAGGGGAATTATGAGACTAAAAGAGAACCAGACCCAATATGTAGCAAACAAGGTGGCTATAGATTTGGCAAATGCCCCTTTTGTAACACTCTCTAAAGGTAAAGAAGCAGTAGCTAAGAAGGTAAAAGAGGTTATTGATGCAAATTTGCAGCAAGAAAGAGCATTGGATGCAAAAGTCAAAGAGATAATTGATGAAAATTATGATGAGATAGAGTTTCAACATGCCAACGAGGGGCAACTCTTTTTTATGATAAAAAAGAAATTGGCTCCGGAGTTTGATGTAATTATAAATTATGATGACAGATATAGTGATCTTTCACATACAATATTAGATGAACTTTATGAAAATTATCTGATAGATTATGATGTGAGTGATATTCAAGTCAAAAATATTATATTCAAGTCATTCAAGACTTATGCCAAAGCGTATGATGAGATAGATGATATAGTATATGACAAAATTAGAAAAATGAAAAAAGAGGTAATCCCAGGCTCTTATGAGTATGAATTGTTATATGAGAGATTGTATGAAGAAGAGTTAAAAAGACGAGGGTTTTTATAGAGTTATCAAAAAAGGGGTTTGCATATGAATAGAGTATCAATATATTTGGAAAATGGGCTGTTTTTGGAGGCTCAGAGTTTTGGAGCAGATGGAACCAGTGTAGGAGAGATTGTATTTAATACATCAATGACTGGTTACCAGGAGATAGTAACAGATCCAAGTTATGCAGGACAGTTTGTAACCTTTACCATGCCAGAGATTGGAATAGTAGGGTGCAATGCTCAGGATATGGAGAGTAGGGGAGCATTCTGCAAAGGGATATTGGTACGCAACTATCAGCCAGACTACTCCAACTTCAGAGCTGAAGAGTCTTTGGATTCACTGCTTAAGAGATTTGGAGTAATGGGTATATATAATATAGATACCAGATATATTACACGAATGCTAAGAAGTGAAGGGGCTATGGAGATGATAGCTTCTACAGAGATTCATGACAAAGATGAACTTAGAGCAATACTTGCAAACTCTAAGAGAATTGAAGAGATTAACTATATAGATGAGGTTAGTACAACAGTAGAGTATATTCACAAAGAGGGTAGATTTGATACAAAAACATTCTCTTACTCTATACCAAAGACTACCAAAAAGATAGTAGCTTATGATTTTGGTATCAAAAGAAATATTCTTAATGAACTTACAAATGTGGGAATAGAGGTTACTGTAGTACCAAATACTACACCAGCTTCAGATGTTATCAAGAGATATAAAGATGGCAAGATTGATGGGGTATTTCTGTCAAATGGACCTGGAGATCCTTTGATACTAGAGCAAGAAAAGAGTAAAATCCAAGAATTGATAGAGGCAAAAATTCCTATGTTTGGAATATGTCTTGGGCATCAAATGTTATCCATTGCTCATGGGTATGATACTTACAAATTGAAATTTGGTCACCATGGGGGTAATCACCCTGTAAAAAATCATAAAAGTGGCAAAGTAGAGATTACTGCCCAAAACCACAACTATAATGTACCTGCAAATATTACAGAAGTAGCAGAGGTAACTCATACAAATTTATTTGATAATACAATAGAGGGACTTAGATACAAAAATACTCCTATACTCTCTGTACAGCACCACCCAGAAGCTAGTCCAGGACCACATGAGAGTGCATATATATTCAAAGAGTTCTTCTCTATGCTATAGGGTTGTTTGGATAGTTTATCTGATTGTCAGAGTCAATATTATATAAGGAGCTTATGGTGGCATTGGCTTTAGCAAGAAAATACAGACCAAGCTCTTTTGATGACTTGGTAGGACAGGAGGCTATCTCTCAAACTCTTTCACAGGCATTAGATAGTGGTAGGCTCTCACATGCATATCTCTTTTCTGGTCTAAGAGGCAGTGGCAAGACTTCAACAGCCAGAATATTTGCCAAAGCACTTTTGTGTGAAAAAGGACCTACTTCAAAGCCATGTCAGGAGTGTATGCATTGTGTGATGGCAAATGAGAACAGGCATATTGATATTATTGAGATGGATGCTGCAAGTAATCGCGGTATTGATGATATAAAAGAGCTTATTGAGCATACCAAATACAAACCAAGCAGTGGCAGATATAAAATATTTATTATAGATGAAGTCCATATGCTAACAACCCAAGCCTTTAATGCTCTGCTAAAGACATTAGAAGAGCCTCCTGATTTTGTCAAATTTATACTAGCAACTACTGATCCTCTCAAATTACCAGCTACTATACTTTCGCGTGTTCAGCATTTTAGATTCAAAAAGATTCCACAAAAATTGGTTACAAGTCATCTTGAGCATATATTAAATCTTGAGAATATATCTTATGAAGTGGAAGCTATAGAGATAATATCAAGAAGTGGAGCAGGAAGCCTGAGAGACTCTTTAACCCTTTTGGATCAAGCTATTGTATATGCACATACAAAAATAGATGTAGCCACTGTTACTACAATGCTTGGTATTATAGAACCCTCTGTTTTACAGGATTTGTTAGATGCAATAGTTGCCAAAGACAAAAAAAGAGTACTTGAATTTATAAAATACTCTAGTGAATATGAAGCAGAAATGATACTTGATGAACTTATCATACATCTAAAAGATATACTCTTTGGCAGTGATAGCAGATTTACCCCTCTTGTTTTGGATAGATTCTTTAGAGCAATAGCCAGTGGCAAAGAGTTGCTCTCTTTGGGTAGTGATGGTGAATTTGTACTCTCTTTGGTACTTTTTAAAATGATGGAGGCACTATATATAAAAGATATAGATGAGGTTATAGAGTCTTTGCAGAGTGAAGTATGCAATAAACCAAAGATTATTACTCCAATTCAGCCTGTTACACCCAACACTGTTTCAAAACAAATTCCACAAAAAGAGTATAGCAGTAGTGCTACTGTTGTACCAAATGGAGTTTTGGGATTTAAAGAGCTTGTAAAGAAGCTTTATGATAGAGATTATGATTTGGGTGAATGTTTTGAGAGAACTATTGAGTTTGAATCATTTGCCAATGGTCATTTGGTTTGGAAATCTAGTGCTGAGGGCAAAGATAAAAAGATGCTTATCAATC
This sequence comes from Campylobacteraceae bacterium, assembly GCA_027063325.1. Lineage (GTDB taxonomy): Bacteria > Campylobacterota > Campylobacteria > Campylobacterales > Sulfurovaceae > Nitratifractor. The sequence goes on along the minus strand of JAMOSA010000201.1, from coordinate 1,439 downwards.
ACTGGAGTTTAATTCGGACATTTGTAGAAGAGATATTTGGGGTAGGTACAAAAATAGAAAATAGAACTATTAAACAACAAAATAGTATAGTTGAATCTAAAAGTAGTATGCCAAAAGAGTCTGTTGAGACAAACTCTACTTTGATACCATCAAGTTGTATCAATCCAGATATAGGCAATACAGAAGCTTCCAAAGAGATAGACCCCCAAAAGGAACTGTTAAATGAGCCAATGGTAAAAGAGGCTATAGAGTTACTCCAACCCAAAAAGATAAGAATTAGGAAAAAGAGTTGAGATTTCTATTCTTGTTAGTAGTGTTTTTTAATTTACTTTTTTCACAGAGTATGAAGCTTATATTTGTAGGTGATATTATGGGTCATCATACCCAAATAAAAGCAGCATATAATTCAAAGAGTGATTTATACAGTTATGATAGTGTATTTAGATATATATCCCCTTTGCTAAAGAGAGCAGATTATACTATAGCCAATTTAGAATTGACATTTGCAGGAGAACCATATAGCGGTTTTCCGCAATTCTCATCACCAGATGCACTGGCTGAAGCTATAAACAGAGCTGGTATCAATGTATTGGTAACTGCCAATAATCACTCTGCTGATAGAGGTTGTAGAGGTATAAAAAGAACAATAGATACCCTAAATAGTATAGGAGTTTTGCATACAGGTACTTTTGTTTCATCTAAAGATAGAGATACTAATAATTTGTTGATACTTTCAAAAGATAATATCAAGGTGGGATTGCTCAATTATACCCAGGATACAAATGGTATATATGTAAAAAAGCCTTGTATTGTAAATAGAATCTCAAAAGATAAAGTACTAAAAGATATAACCAATGCTAAAAGTAGAAATATTGATAAGTTGATTGTATTTTTGCATTGGGGAGAGCAGTATAAGCATACTCCAAACAGATTTCAAAAAAGATGGGCAAAGCTTTTATTGGATAGTGGTGTGGATATTGTTATAGGTTCTCATCCTCATGTGATACAACCTGTATCTTATACCAAGGATAAAAACTCTACAAAAATTGTTGCTTACTCTTTGGGTAATTTCTTATCTAATCAGCAAAGAGTGGGTAGAAGTATGGGCTTGATATTGGAGTTAGAGATTACAAAAGATAACTCTATTGCAAAAATATCCAATACAAAATACTATCTAAGCTATGTTCACAAATACTATCCAAATGGTAAAAGAGCATATGAGATTTTGCCATGTTGTGATAATTTGATACCAAAATACAAAAGATATGAGGTAAATAGTTATATTAAAAGCAGTGAAAATATATTAAAAAGCTCAAACCTACAAAGAGTTACTACTTTAATAGATATCAAAAATATATCTATAGCACTATATGGTAGAGTAGTAAATAATGAGTTGATAGTGCCATAGAAGTGATAGTTTAATATAAGATAACTATCTA
>JAMOSA010000200.1 GCA_027063325.1 Campylobacteraceae bacterium | reverse complement strand
GCAACAGATTTGCAGTTACTGATATAATACCTTTTGCTCCATTAGCAAGCAGTGGATAATCTATAGCATCATCTCCACTCACCAAACAAAGCTCTGGTCTAGCAGCCAATAGATCAACTGCTCTTTCCATACTGCCAGTTGCCTCTTTGATAGCATATATATTTTCTACCTCATCAAAGAGTTTAAATACAGTAGATGGTTTTAAATCTACAGATGTTCTACCTGGTACATTATATAGCATTACTGGAATTTCAACAGCCTCGGCTATAGCTTTGTAGTGCAAAAAGAGACCCTCTTGAGATGGTTTATTGTAATATGGTGTTACAGACAATAGTGCATCTGCACCACAATTTTGGGCATGTATGGCTATATCTATAGCTTCATGTGTAGCATTACTGCCAGCACCTGCCAATACTTTGACATCTGTCTCTTTACAAACCTCTACAGCTATCTCTATACATCTTTTATGCTCATCATGACTTAGTGTAGCACTCTCACCAGTTGTTCCAACAGGTACTACAGCATCAATCCCATTATCAATCTGTCTTTTTATAAGCTTTGCATAAGTTGCTTCATCTACTTTGCCATCTTTAAATGGTGTAATGAGTGCTACCATAGCACCACATACTAAATCACTCATTTTTGATTACTCCTGAGTATGATTGTGGTCGATTTTGTGTTGTCAAAATATTTTTTGGCAACCTCTTGAACCATCTTAGGTGTTATTTTATCCAAATTATCCTCATACTCTATTAGTGGTTTTAAATTTCCTCTTGCTAGATAGCTACCAAAGAGATCTGCTGTACTAGAAGAACTCTCCAGCATATGAATAAAATCAACTTTTGTATTGAGTTTTACTTTGTTGATCTCTTCTTGTGTTACATCACCATTTTTGATCTTTTCAATCTCAGATAAAATTCTCTTTTCCAACTCTTCTGCCTTGACACCTGGGTTTGCCATAGCCAAAAATAGAAATATTCCAGGATCTTTTAACTCCATATTGTATCCAAAGACTTGATTTGCTAAATGACTCTTTTGCATCAACTCTTTTTCCAATCTACTACTTTTACCACTACTTAAAATCTCTGCTATTACAGAGAGTACAATTTGATCTTTATCTTCATAGTTTGGTATAGAGTATGCAATAGCTATAGTATCTACACTATTGTTATCTTTATGCAATTCGACTCTTGTGGCACAATCTTTTGGAGGCTCATAAGGTTTATTTGTAGATATTAAAGAGGTGATATTTATCTCTTTGTTTGAAATATCTTCAAAATACTCTTTTGCACTTCTAAATACATCATCAGGGTTTATATCTCCTGCTACTATAATAATGGCATTATCTGGTCTGTAGTAGAGATTGTGAAACTCTCTTATATCATCAATTGTCCAGTTTTGAATATCATGCATAAAACCAATAGGAGTCCAGTGATAGCTATGCTCTACATAGTGAGTATTAAAGAGTCTAAAGTATAGATAACCTATAGGGTTGTTATCTGTTCTCCATCTTCTCTCTTCAGCTACTACTTTACGCTCTTTTTGAAACTCTTCATCTGTCAAATTCAAATTTTGCATTAACTCTGCA
>JAMOSA010000199.1 GCA_027063325.1 Campylobacteraceae bacterium | reverse complement strand
TATCCATATACCACATCAAATTACCGCCAAATCTTGTAATTGAAGTCTCCAGACCATTGAAGTTATACAGAGTTGATGGTGTATGGTCAAATGCAAACTGATATGAATCTATAGCAAATCCTCCGTCATTTTCTATATTGTACTGGTATCTAAACCCCCAGCTCCAATCATCATTCAAATTGGTATCAACACTGTTAAATCCATATCCGCCAACCATCTCAAGAGAGTGTTTGTATAGTGAGTGATCTGCACCATAAACCAGACCTATAGTTACTATATATATAATAAATAAGCTCTTTTTCATATTCAAACTCTCCATCATAACACAAAATTGTCTTAAATGAGTATATCATATTTATAGTTAATAGTTTTTAATATGGAGATTTTTATCTATATTTACTATAAAAATTACATCAAGTAGTAAATTTATAAATTCTCAGTAAACTACACTATAATTATCTATACAACTCTTTTAGGCAGGTATATGAAAATAAATAAATTTTTAACAGTACCAATTAGAGGATATCAATACATATCTACTATGTTTCCTGCAAATTGCAGATACTATCCAACCTGTTCTGAGTATGCTAAATGGTGTTTTGAGTATGAGAGTAGTCACAAAGCTTTGATAGATTCAATGCTCAGAATAGCCAGATGTAATCAACTCTTTGCAGGTGGTATCGATTATCCAAATGTATCATACACACCACCTACAGTCACAAAGTTATACAACAGACCTCTCTTTGCAGCTTTTTTTTGCAATATAGAAGAGATTAATGATATAGTCAGCCCAATAAACATAAAATATTGGTTGATTCCCAAAGATAATAAAAAATATTTTGTAGTAAAGGATATATATGAAACAGCAATTTGTCTTAAATGATCCTCTTGATATGCATTTGCACCTAAGAGATGGTGATATGCTAAAAAGGGTTGCACCATACAGTGCCAAATACTTTAGTGGTGCATTGATTATGCCAAATCTTGTACCTCCTGTGACAACTTTGGATATGGTAAAAGAGTACAAAAGAGCTATAAAAGAGGCTGTAAAAGATAAAAAATTTGAACCATATATGACACTGTTTTTTAAGTCAGATTATGATTATGATTTCTTGAAGTCTGTAAAAGATGAAATTATTGCAATCAAACTCTATCCAGCAGGTATTACTACAAACAGTGAAGGTGGTGTAGAGGGGTTTGATATAGAGGATCTAAAACCAACACTTAGTGCAATGAGTGAACTTGGTATTCCTCTTTGTATTCATGGTGAGAGCAGTGGTTTTGTAATGGACAGAGAGGCTGAATTTATACCTGTATATGAAAAGTTGGCCAAGGAGTTTGATAATCTAAAGATAGTAATGGAGCATATTACTACTGCCAAAGCTGTAGAAGCACTAAAGAGGTATGATAATTTGTATGCTACCATAACTTTGCATCATCTATCAATTACATTGGATGATGTAGCAGGAGGTTTGCTTAAACCACACCTGTTTTGCAAACCAATAGCCAAAAGACCAGAAGATAAAGAGGCACTTTTGAAAGTAGCACTTGATGGTAATAAAAAAGTGATGTTTGGCTCAGACAGTGCGCCTCATCCAAGAAGTGCAAAAGAGGCTCCAGGTTGTGCAGCTGG
>JAMOSA010000198.1 GCA_027063325.1 Campylobacteraceae bacterium | reverse complement strand
GTAATTACCAAAAAAGCAGGAGATATAAAAGCAGCGGCTGAGCTTGGATTTGAGTCTGAAAACAAAGAGGATGCTGATGAAGCTTTGAAGATGGCATTAGATGAATTTAGAGATGGAATCAAAAAAATAAAATCGATTTTTGACTAACTTTTGGATAAAATTATCAATGGTTATAAAAATCAAAGGAGAAATATGAAAAGAGTTGCAATCAATGGGCTTGGAAGAATCGGTAAGATGGTATTACACCACTATGTTACAAACAAACCAGAAGATATTGAGATAGTAATAGCAAACGGGGGTAGCGGTACAACTGAAGATTTGGCATATATGCTAAAGTATGACAGTGTACATGGCAAATTTCCTGCACCAATTAGTTATGATGAAAACTCTCTTACTGTTGGAGACCAAAAGATAGATATAGTAAGCCAAAGAGATGCTACAAAGTTGCCTTGGGCTGAGTACAATATAGATATAGTGTTGGAGTGTACCGGTAAATATACCCAAAGAGACAAAGCAGCTCAGCATATTGAAGCAGGAGCAAAAAAGGTACTAATCTCTGCTCCGGCAAAAGAGGAAGATGTTACAATTGTTTTGGGTGTAAATGATGATTGGTACAACCCCAATGAGCATCATATAATCTCAAATGCAAGTTGTACTACCAACTCTTTGGCTCCTGCTATGAAAGTATTGGTAGAGAATTTTGGAGTAGAGAGTGCTCATATTACTACAACTCATGCAATAACATCTTCTCAGGTTACAATAGATCGCAAAATGCCTAGTAAGCACCGCAGAGGAAGAGCAGCAGGAGTCAATATTATACCTACTACAACAGGAGCTGCAAAAGCTACTACCAAAGTAATAAAAGAGTTAGAGGGCAAAATGACTGCAATGGCTCTAAGAGTACCGGTACCAGATGGTGCAATTACAGAGATTGTTGCAAATCTTGGCAAAGATACTACTGTCGAAGAGGTTAATGAAGCATTCAAGAGAGCTTCTGAGAATGAATTAAAAGGTATTTTGGAGTTTAGTACAGAGGAGTTGGTATCTACTGATATTCTTGGCAATCCCCACTCATCTATCATTGATGGATTATCTACCCAAATAGTGGGTAATCGTATGGTCAAAGTTATGGCTTGGTATGACAATGAGTTTGGATACTCTAAAAGATTGCTTGATTTAGCAGTAATGGTAGCTAAGTCTATGTAAATTTTGCGTCCCTTTTGGGGCGTATTCAAGTATATATTGGTGAAAATTTTTTTAGAGTGTATAGGCAAAGATTTAGATATTAAAATAATTTACAAAGATATAAAACATACTTATATTCAATTAAAAACTACTCATATAGAGATAAGAACTTCCAAAAAATTTCAAATAGAAAATATAAAAGATATTATCTATAACAGATACTATAAATGGCTCTGTAATAGATGGAGTTATCTAAATAGAGATGTAGATAACTCAAAACTCTTATATAGAGGTGTATTGTATCCTACAGACTATATTATTGACAAAAAGTTTAAAAATACAAAGTTGTGTTTTATTGATAACAGATTTAAAATATACAGTAATAAAGAGATTGAATATGAGAAGATAGTAGAGTTGATTCATCAATTTTACAAGCTAAATAGAGTCTCA
>JAMOSA010000197.1 GCA_027063325.1 Campylobacteraceae bacterium | reverse complement strand
TCTATCATTATATTTCAATAAATTACAATACTGTTTTAATATTAAAACAAGGTTTTTTGCTATTTAGCTACTTTTTGCATATTATAATCTTATCCGAGACTCAGGTTAATATAAGACAGAACAAAATATCTTTTTAAACTTCAAATTGATGTTACAGCTTTACAAATTAATAGTTATGGTTAATCAACTATTTACCAATTGATGATATATTTTAGGTGTTACGATTATATATAAAGGAGTTAAAGATGAAAAGAGCAATACCTCAAGAGTGGCCACCATCAGTGTAGAGTAAATGGTGTTATATATTCACTCTTGGTTGGTTTTCTGATTCTATATTGACTGTATTTGTCATCTTTATATAGGCTGTTTGATATTTCTGTGGCAAACTCCTCAAAGTTACTATACATTCTATCTCCATAATTGTGTCTTTTGTCATATCTTACATGATATATATAGTTTGAAAACAGATTAAAAGTCCTTACTATCCCAGCAGCTTTTAGACTCATTACAATATCTTTGTCAAATATACCTTTCATACAAGCTGTTGATATATACTCATACTCATTTAGTATATCTTTAATCAAACTCTCAATCTCTCTGCCTTTGATTTTGTCATCAAACTCTTGAGCATAATTTTTATATTTTGATTGTATATGCTTGATACTCTCTTGTGTCTCATCACCATGAAATACAAATTTGCCATTATCCAAAAATACACCCATTTTATTGTGAATATCTACTATATCAAGAGGCTCATTATGCTCTATTTTATAGTTTGTATCCAAATATCTATTGAGTTTACTATTAAGCTCTGTTGTTTTTTTGTTAGAGGTATATAATCCCTTTATGGCCGCATCTTTTTGATTCCACTGTCTGTTGTATAGAAATTGGGCTGAGGCTAATATGATAGATATAACTATCAAAAGAGATGAAACCAACTTGATTGAATCTTTTATATCTATACCATTTAAAGTTAGATATGCTACAACACCAACTCCGAGTAAAAAACCAAGTATGATATACATCATTCTATGAATATAGCCATTTAAAGGAGTCTTGATTTGTCTTATAATTGCTTGAAGCAGATAACTTTTTACCATATATCCTCCCTTTGAAAGTTTAGGTATATTATAACACCAACTCTGCAAAGGGAGTCAAAGTATATACAAGTTTGATATTTTTACATTAAATAAAGTAGCCTTACACTACGAGTATTATAATCTATGAATCCTCTTCTTCATCTTTGAAATCAAATGCATCTAACTCTACTTCTTCATCATCTCCATCATCACCTCCGGTACCTCCGGCACCCCCGACACCTTCAAGTTTGAGTTTCAAGTCAGATGGTGAAGTTGCATTCTCCATTGCTACCTCTTCTGTAATGACTCCATTTACCACATAATCATACAAATGCTGGTCAAATGTTTGAGAGCCATACATCTCTTTACCCTCAGCAATGGCATCAGGAATCTCAAAGTCTCTATTTTCTGCTATCAACTCTTCAATTCTTGCAGTCTTTACCATAATTTCAGTTACCGCTGCTCGTCCTCCACCTATCTTTGGTACAAGTCTTTGGGAAATTACCCCCATCAAAACTGAAGCCAAAGCCAATCTTACCCTATTTTGCTCTTGCTCTGGGAATGTACCAATTACACGGTTGATTGTCTCTTTTGCATCAAGTGTATGTAGTGTAGAAAATACCAAGTGACCTGTATTTGCAGCGTGCAAAGCCAAATCTATGGTCTCAACATCTCTCATCTCCCCAACTAGAATAATATCTGGATCTTCTCTTAGGGCTGCTGGAAGTGCATCTCCAAAAGAGTTTGAATCTTGTCCTATTGAACGCTGATTGATTAGGCACTTCTTATCAGGGTGAACAAATTCAACCGGATCTTCAAGAGTAATAATATGCTTTGGATAGGTTCTATTTATCTTATCCAAAATAGCTGCCAAAGTAGTAGATTTACCACTACCGGTAACTCCGGTTACAAGTACCAATCCCCTTTGAAAATCAGCAAAAGATGATATAACTTTTGGTAGATTCAAGTCTTCTAATGAAGGAATTTTGACTGGAATTATCCTAAATACAGCACTAAGTCCATACATTTGATAAAATATATTTGCACGAAAACGGCTATTCTCATCCAAGACATATGTAAAGTCAAGTGATTTATGCTCTTTGAGTTTTGCTTGTTGCTGGGGAGTTGTAATTGATGCTACTATCTCTTCCATATCTTTTGGAGACAGTTTCTCTTTACCCAATATTTTGAGCTTACCGCTGATTCTGGCTCTAACATGACCTGTTGCTTTTAGATGTAAATCAGATCCCCCATTTGTTACAAGTGCTTTTAAATATCTGTTAAACTGGGCTATTCTTGCTTTTTTATCCATATTCTACTCCAAACTATCAAGCATATCTTTAAATGATTTTTCAAAACTCTTTAAACCATCTTTTAACAGTTTTCTTCTAACCTCATCTATATTTATGCCAATATTGTGTAGTGATTCAAAATACTCCTCTATCTCATTTTTTGGTATTGGCAGAGTTGGCATAGGAGGCTCTTTATTGGATTCAAATGCTTTGATTGTATCAAGTGGTGCTGTATTTACACTATGTGGTGCATATAATTGTCTAATATAGTAATCTGGTGGTAACTTATCACTCTTTACACCAGTACTTGCAAATAGTGTTCTAACGCTTGGGGTATGATTGGCTTGGATAATATTGTATATCAAAGCTGCATTCATAATACCAGTCAAAGAGGTAGGCAGTCCTGCTTTGGCAATTATATCATCTAGTGCTACATCAAATCTACTTACAAATACACTTATTACAGCCTCTACTCTCTCACCTCCTGTTGATTCAAAAGTATCAATTCCATGCTTCATAGCCTCAAGAGATTTTTTAGCCTGTTCTGGAGAAAATACCAAAGTGGCATTTACAGATATACCATCTGATAATAACTCTCTCATTACAGGATAACCAGCCTCAGTTGCCGGTATCTTTATCATTACATTAGGTTCATTTATACTTTTAAACAGTCTCTTTGCCTCTTGTAGTGTTGCTTCTGTATTGTCAGATAAAAATGGATCTACTTCTATACTGATATATCCTTCACTACCCTCATCATACAATCCTCTCAATGCAATAGCAGCCATTTTAATATCTTCTATAGCTACTGCTTCATACTTTTGCTTGGCACTCAACCCCTCAAGTGAAGCCAACTGCTCTTTGTATGCCGGAGATTTCAAAGCTTTGGCAAAAATAGCAGGATTGCTTGTAGCTCCATTTATCACTCCATCTTCTATCATATTTATAAATTCTGTTTTTAAAAATTCTCTTTCTATAAAATCTACCCACAAAGAAAAAACCATATTATTATCTATCATCACTATACTCCCATTTTAATTGACTCCAATTTCCATATAGACCAGGTTTTTGCATAGCAACATCCAACCTGTCCAAAAACTCATCTCTATCTATCTCGATTGCTCCCATTCTCCTTAGATGCTCCGTAACTACTTGGCAATCTACAAAATCATAGCCATTTTCGCTTAAAACATCACTTAGAGCCTTTAGTGCTATCTTTGAGCCATTGGGTTTGAGTGTAAACATAGATTCACCAAAAAATGCACTCCCAAGGGCTACACCATATAACCCACCGGCAAGTTTACCATCTATATAGACTTCAACAGAGTGGGCATACCCCATATTATGTAACTCTTTATATGCTCTTTTCATATCTTCAATCAGCCAAGTGCCATTTTGTCCCTCTCTGGGTACTTTTGAACACTGCTCTATAACTTCACTAAATGCAGTATCAAAAAAGACACTGTATGAAGTGTTGCGTAATACTCTACGAAAAGATTTGGATATTTTTATATCTTTTGGAAATAGTACAAATCTAGGATCGGGAGACCACCAAAGTATAGGATCACCTTCATTGTACCATGGGAATATACCCTTACGGTATGCACTAAGCAATCTTTGGGGATTTAAATCTCCTCCATACGCCAACAATCCCTCACTTGGTGCAAAACGAGGATTTGGAAATGAGAGTGTATCTCTAAGTGGTGGTATAATATACTCATCTTCTCTCAATACTACTACCTTGGTTTTATATTCATATCTAAGCTGTTACCATCTTTGGATAACTCTACTTCAACCCTGCCACCACCTTTTAGTGAACCAAAAAGCATCTCATCAATAAGCTTCTCTTTTATCTCTTCATCTATGACTCTATTTATCTCTCTGGCACCAAACTCATCTGATTTACTCTTTGAAGCTATATAGTTAGCTACTTTGGGAGTAATTGTTATCTCTATATCTTTATCTAACAGTTGCTTATTTAGTTTGCTTATCTCAATATTTACAATCTCTTTTAAAGCTTCACTATTTAGTGGAGCAAATTGTACTATTGCACTAAGTCTATTTCTAAATTCAGGAGAAAAAAACTCTTTGGTTGCTTTATCAGTCTTGTCACTGCTTTTGCTAACAAACCCCATTACATTAGGCTCTTTTGTACCTACATTTGAAGTCATTATGAGAATGACATTTTTAAAATCACTTACAATACCATTATTATCAGTCAATTTTGCACTATCCATCACTTGAAGTAAGATATTCATAATATCTTCATCTGCTTTTTCTATCTCATCAAGCAACAGTACAGTATGTGGATGCTTTTTGATAATTTCAGTAAGTAAGCCACCCTGCTCATACCCTACATACCCAGGAGGCGCTCCTATTAGTCTGCTTACAGCATGTTTTTCCATATACTCACTCATATCAAGTCTCTCAAAATGGATACCCAAAGTATCAGCAAGTGCAGTAGCCAAAGCAGTCTTTCCTACTCCTGTTTGCCCTACAAACAAAAAACTGCCTATTGGAGTATTCTCTTTGTTTAGTCCGGCATATGAGCGTTTGATTGATTGTACCAGTTTCTCTATCGCTTCATCTTGACCAACTATTTGCTCTTTTAATCTATCTTTTAACTCTTTGAGTCTTTGAGTATCATCAACTTCGAGTGTAGTTGGTGGTAGCTTTAGCATATTTGATACTACTTCAGATATATCTTCACTGCCAATCTCTACTCCACTTTTGCCTTGCAACATAAACTTGGCACCGGTTTCATCTATAATATCCATAGCTTTATCTGGCAGGAATCTATCATGTAGATATTTTACACTCAAATCAATTGCACTCTTTAGTGCTTCATCGCTAAATTTTATTTTGTGAAACTCTTCATAGTGTTTTTGTACACCCTTTAGTATCTTAAATGCTGTCTCTTTGTCTGGTTCATCTACATCAACTTTGGCAAATCGTCTTGAGAGTGCTTTGTCTTTGTCAAAGAAGTTGCGATACTCTTGATGAGTTGTAGCACCTATACATCTGAGTTCACCTCTAGCAAGAGCAGGTTTTAGCATATTGGATGCATCCATACTCCCTCCACCTGTACTTCCTGCACCTACAAGAGTGTGAATCTCATCTATAAATACAATAGCATCATCAAGCTTTTTTAGTTCATCAATGACACCTTTTATTCTCTTTTCAAAATCTCCTCTGTATTTGGTACCAGCAACCATACTACCCATATCAAGAGCATATATTTTTGCATCTTTTAAGACTTCTGGTACTTCATTTGAAGCAATTTTCAGTGCCAACCCTTCTGCTATTGCAGTTTTACCAACTCCAGGTTCACCTACTAACAGAGGATTGTTTTTCTTTCTACGGCAAAGAGTCTGCATAACTCTGTCTATCTCTGTATCTCTTCCAATAACCGGATCAATTTTACCCTCTTTGGCAACAGATACAAGCTCTATAGTAAACTCATCAAGATTTGGTGTTTTACTCTTTTTTGTACTCTCTTTGACTCCTCCACTCTCTGTTGTTGTAGTTTTATGTTTTGGTTCAGATGGATGAGATATAGCCTCAAGTATATCTATCATCTCAATCCCTTCTCTCTTCATCAAATATGTAGCATAACTCTCATCTTGCTCTCTAATGGCTACTAACATATTACCAATGGTAGCCTCTTTTTTTCCTGCGGCATGAAGCTGTGTCATCATAGAGTTTATTGTCCTAGACAGAGCCAAAGTCTCTACCGGATCTACTTCACTCTCTAAAGATGGAATATTGTTTTGTAAATATGCTATTAGATCTTTTTTCATTCTCTCTGTATCTGCACCAAGTACTTTCATTAGCATCTCACCAGCTTGAGATGTCAATATAGCAAAAAATATATGCTCTATTGTCAAATACTCATGTCTTTTTTCTTTGGCATACTCTACTGCATTTTGAAATACTTTATTCAATTCTATACTAATCATACTCTACTCCTCACCCATCTTTTTCTATAGTTGCAAGTAGTGGAAATCCATTTTGTCTGGCTCTACTTTTGACTTGTTCTGCCTTGGTTTCAGCTATCTCTTTGGTATATACTCCACAAACTCCTCTGCCTTCTGTATGTATCTTCCACATTATATCTTCTGCTTCTGCACTGTTTTTATGAAAAATTGTCTTAAGAACATCTATAACAAACTCCATGGTAGTATAATCATCATTATGTAGTATTACACGGTATAGTGATGGTTCTTGCAACTTGCTCTCACTCAATACCTCCTCTTTGGTACTGGGCATATCTCTCCTTTAAACTAAATAATTTTTTTAATATATCTATCTGTTACAGGCATTATACAAAATTTTATATATCTTATCTACTCTACAATCTAAGCAATTGAGTTTTGTAATATAGTTTCGTCCACTCTTTCCCATTTGCACCATTAAATCTCTACTGTTTAACAATTTTATAATCTTTTGTGCCATATCTGTATAATCACACTCCTGTACCAAAAAACCTGTTTCTCCATCAATTACCTGTTCTGGTATTCCACTATGAATTGTTGATACTACTGGCAAAGCATGGGCAGATGCCTCAGATATACTAACAGGAGCTCCCTCTTTATCTCCATTTCTGGTAGTAATACTGTGTTGTACATATATCCAACTACGATTTAATATAGGAAAACTCTTCTCTCTGGGCAAAGCACCCATTAATACAACACTATCTTCAAGATTCAACTCTTTTGTAACCTCTTCAATTTTACTCCTTAAAGGTCCTTTTCCTATAATAATGAGCTTTATATCAGGAAAGTGTTTTTTGACAATATCCAAAGAGTAAAGCAGAGCAACAGGATTCTTTTTCTCAACCAATCTACCTAAAAATACCAAAGATGGTGGATTTTCAAAACGCTTACTCCAACTCAAAGGAGTAATACTTTGTGTATCTATTCCCAATCTTACAACCTCTATCTTGTCTATTGAACACCCTTGTAATACCAAAAGTTTTTTTATATATTCAGAAGGAGCCAATATCTTTTTTGCACTTTTAAATACTTTTTGAATCTCATTAGCATAAGCTGTATCATTAAGTTCAGAGGTAATATCATAAGCATGTACATGTACAATATATGGGATATTCTTCTCTTCAAAAAACTCTCTTACTAATACAGCAGTTGTAAGAAACTCTACATAGGCTACCTCTACAATACTATTTAATCTTTTCAAAGCTCTTTTTGAGTACAAGAGTCTTAACTTCATTCTAACTCTATAAGCAAAAGAGATTTTTATCTGCAATAGTTTAAAAATAAAATTTATAACTTTGCAATTGTATGGAGAAAAACCGATTGCAATCTGATTTTTTATAATATACATTGGTATATCTTTTTGCCCACTGTACCAGACAACTTCATCTATATTTGAAAGTTTTTGCATCAAATCTGATATAAATGTCTCTGCTATACGAATATTTTCAAATGTAAAATAACCTATTTTCATCAAAAAGTATTCCTATTTATATATAGGTTTTTAATATCCTCTACAAAGAGATTATAATTGTTTTTGGAATCAAAAAGGGTTTTAAACTTTTCAAATGACTCCCTTTTGAGTCTATTATAATCATCTTCATTCAAATAATAAAGCATATATAAAAGTTTTTTTAAATCTTCATTACAAAAATCTACAGGTAACAAAAATTCACTCCTTGTTAAAGCCTCTTTTGTACCACCTGCATCTGTAGCAACTACTGGAATAGCCATACTTAGTGCTTCCATTATAGATACTGGTAACCCTTCAGTAATACTTACATTTATAAATAGTGTTACATGATTACTCTTGTAATAATCCATAACCTCACTATTTGGTACTCTTCCATAAAGAGTTATTTTAATATTCTCTTTCAAATCCATCAACTTTTTTGCATCTTGCTCTAATTTATCAAATAGAGGTCCTGAACCAAAATGAACCCACTCAACCTTAAAATCAATATACTTTAATACTTCAATAACTCTATCTACCCTCTTTAGTGGTATAACATTGGATACAGATACTATCCTAAAAACATCTCTTGTAGCTGGATTTGCTCCTCTGTATGGTACACCAAGATATGAGAGTTTGAATCTGTCAGAGTATTTGGGATATTTTTGTAGCATATAATTCTTCATATATTTTGATACCAGATATAATCTATCTATATTCTCCAGTTCAAAATTTCTGTATCTTATAATATACTCTCCCAATTTTTTTCTTTTTTCAATATCAAAGCTTCCATAATTCTCTTCATATATATCATTACCATGACCTCTTGCAATCAAAAATTTTATCTTTTTTATATATTTGAGAATAGATAACAGGGTAACCCACTCATACATAAAATATGAGTAGTGTATAATATTATTATATGGTAGATTCTCTATATAACTTAAAATCTCTTTAGCTCTCAGATAGAGATAAAAGAGATATGATATAAACTCTCTCTTGTTTGATTTAAATGAATTAAAATCTTTATATGCCACATATGCCAACAATGGAATGAATCCAAACAGACTCTTTAAGAGCTTTAATTTACCTGTATTTTTAAATATAGCTTTACCGCCTCTATAGAGTCCTATACTACTTGGTATCATTTCAACTTTACAGTTTTTTGGCAATGAATCTATACGGTTTATATTTTTGTAAACAATAGATTCTCTATCCTCTACACCAACCTTATCTGTCATAGGAATTATCAAGATATTCTCAAACTCTTTAGCCAATATAGGTAATTCATTCTCAAAAAATGTCTCTCCCTTTCCATATGGAAAAGATGCAGTATAGACAATCAACAACTCTTTATTCACACAATACCTCTTAATATCTTTTTAATCAGCAGAAAAGATGACTTTATTATAATCTTGATATATGAAAAAAGTGATTTTTGTGCATATTTATGTATTGGAGTATCAAAAAAAGTATAAATAGAAGCTATATCTATACTATCTTGAAATTTATTGTTACAAGCTATCCAAAATCTTTTTCCTATGTCCTTTTTTATTATCTCTTCTTTGCAATATTGCTGTCTTACAACATCATCAACAAGCTTTGTTAACCAATCAGAAGCCCTCTTACAATCTACACTCTCAAAATATGACAATTTACAGTGTAACTCAAACTCATCTCTATCAAATTTGATACCTACTCTTTTTAATATATACTCTCTTACTCTATTTGCAGACTCTATCTGGATACCATTATACTGTTGTCCCTCTTGATTACTGTGTCTTCTGTATTTTAATAAAACCTGTGGAATATTTTCTATTTTACTACAAAAAAGTACTCTGCTCCATAACTCATAATCTTCTGCTTTTGGGGCATTATTATTGTAGTATAATCTGTTTTTTATAAAATGTTCTCTTTTAAACATAACAGTAGGGTGAGCCAAAGGTGAATCAAAAAGTATATATGATCTTATCTCATCTTCGGTAACAGGAAGTTTGTAAACAATACTGCCTCCATCTCCAAAAGTTTCAAACCAGGAACCACAAATATCAATATTATGACTCTCCATATACTCATACTGAATCTTCAATCTATCAGCATTGGCAATATCATCTGCATCCATACGGGCTATATATTTGGCATTTGAAAACTCTATTCCTCTGTTAAGACTGTATGAAAGCCCCATATTTTTAGGGTTTGACAATATAACAAGCCTTTTATCACTATATTGTGAAATAATATTAAAAGTATTATCACTAGAACCATCATCAATAATTACAAATTCAAAATCTCTAAATGTCTGATTTAAAATACTCTCAACAGCCTCTTTTATATATAACTCTCCATTATATACTGACATCAAAACAGTAATTGAGGGTTTAATCTCTTTTTTCATTAAAATACTCATCTAATCTCTTTGAACCATACTTTAAAAGTAATCTCTCTACCTTTTTACTATTTTTAACCTGAGTCTTGGATAAGATTATAATATGCAAAAAGTAGCTAAATAGCAAAAAACCTTGTTTTAATATTAAAACAGTATTGTAATTTATTGAAATATAATGATAGATATGACACTATCTCCAAAAAAAACCACTCTATAAAAAGGAGACAGTGTCATGATAGAGGAAGATATTATAACACAAATTTTTGTTGATTGTGATGATTTCTGTAAGATTTTTGATAAAGAGTATAAAAAGTATCTCTTGGATAACACTACAATAGAGACTAAAAAATGAAATAGAGCTACTCAACTCTCAATCTCTGAAATAATGACAATACTGATTTATTATCATAAATCCGGATATTGGTTTTATGGCTTTAAACTGCATATGGTGATTAATGACAGTGGTGAGATATTAGGTTTTACTTTTACACCAGCCAATATTAGTGATGTTGATACAAAGAGTGTATTACAGATAACCAAAGATATTACAGGAAAGTTATTTGGTGACAAGGGTTATATATCAAAGAGGCTTTTTGAGCTTTTATATGAAAGAGGCATTACTCTTATTACAAAGATTAGAAAGAATATGAAAAACAAGCTTTTACCTCTTATAGATAAGATTCTTTTACGAAAGAGGGCTATTATAGAGACTGTTAATGATGAGCTTAAGAATATTTATAATCT
>JAMOSA010000196.1 GCA_027063325.1 Campylobacteraceae bacterium | reverse complement strand
GACAAAATCGCTGTACCTTCAAATGCCTCCAGCAGACAAGATCCAAGTAAAGAGGGTGTTCAAAGAGATCTGTTGCCAATAGTTGAGGGTTCAACAGTAAATACAAAAATAGGTTCAATTAATACAGATCATATTCTGTTTATTGCAGCTGGTGCATTTCATTTGAGTAAACCCAGTGATTTGATTCCTGAACTGCAGGGTAGATTTCCTCTTAGAGTAGAACTCTTAAGCTTGGATGAAGAGGCATTGTATCGCATATTGACTGAACCAAAAAATTCACTTATTAGACAGTACAAAGCACTACTAGCTGTAGAGGGGGTAGAGCTTGAATTTACACAAGAGGCTCTTAAAGCCATAGCAAAATATTCAGCCAAAGCCAATGAGATTACAGAGGATATTGGTGCAAGAAGACTTCATACTGTAATGGAAAAGATTCTTGAGGATATAAGCTTTGATGCTGACAGTTTCAAAGGCAGTGAAGTTGTGGTTGATGAGAGTTTAATAGAAGATAAATTAAGTGATCTTGTAGAGAGTGAAGATACTACAAGATATATTTTATAAAAGGAAGTTATAGTGCCAAAGTCGGGATTTGTAGCAGTAGTAGGCAGACCAAATGCAGGTAAAAGTTCACTTTTGAATCATTTAATAGGTGAAAAGTTGGCTATGGTATCAAAAAAGGCTCAAGCTACCAGAAAAAGAATGAATATCATTGTAACTCACAAAGATGCACAAATCATATTTGTAGATACACCAGGTATTCATGAAAAAGAGAGACTTCTTAACCAGTTTATGCTAGAAGAGGCTCTAAAGGCTATAGGGGATTCTGATTTGATACTCTTTATAGCCTCAGTAAATGATTCAACAGATGAGTATGAGAAGTTTTTGGAGCTTGTTGCTTCTCGTGATGTACCACATATTGTAGTACTTACCAAAACAGACAGATATAAAAATGACTTGCTTTTGGCAAAAATTACCCAATATCAAAAGTATCAGGATAGATTTGCTGCTCTTGTTCCTTATTCTATAAAGCGTGAAGGTGACAGAAAACATCTATTAGATACTATTATCAACTATCTGCCTGAACATCCCTGGCTTTATGATGAAGATATAATGACTACAGACAGTATCAGAGATATTTACAAAGAGCTTATAAGAGAAGCTATATTTGAAAAGTTGAGTGATGAGATACCATATGAGAGTGATGTTGTAATAGATAGAGTAGAAGAGGGTAAAAACCAAGATAGAGTATTTGCAACAATTATTACAGAAAAAGAGACTCAAAAGAGAATGATTATAGGAAAAAATGCCCAGAGTATAAAGAGGGTAGGTACATATGCTAGAAGACTTATGGAGCAGTTTTCAGGTAAAAAGATATATCTTGACTTGCATGTTGTAGTCAAAAAAGGGTGGAGTAAAAGTCGTGAGGGCTTGGAGAAAATAGGTTATATTTTATAGAATAAAATATAGATATTATGGATAATTGTTACAACAGTAGAGTATATAAGAGAGTAAAGTAAGAAGCTATAAGTAGATTTTAATATTATAACATATACAATCATACTTTGAGGGGCTTTAAAAGGATATGCATGTTTAAGAAAAAAGATTTAAAAGTTGACTTAAAGAAGCTTGGCAAAAAAAAGG
>JAMOSA010000195.1 GCA_027063325.1 Campylobacteraceae bacterium | reverse complement strand
TTTATCGTAGCATCATTTTTGCTTATGGGATTTGCTAGTAGCTTTATGTGGTTTGCTGTGGGTGCTACATTTTTCTTCATAGGGTTTAACATGTTTGAGCCACTGCTTCAAAGTTTTGTAGCCAAGTTTGCCAAAGTACACCAAAAAGGAGCAGCTTTGGGTGTAGCCAATACATTTGCTTATGTAGGTGTGTTTTTGGGTGGAGCTATAGGTGGATGGATATATGGACATTACCAAGAGAAGGGTGTGGCACTGTTTGTTGTAGGGTTATCTCTGTTTTGGATAATGTGGATATTAGGTATGAGAAATCCAGGTCTTAGAGCCAACTTGTTTTTGAGTTTTGATGAGTATGACAAGTCAAAACTTCAAGGGCTAAAAAGCTTGGAGGGTGTGACAGACTTTTATGTCAATGAGAGTGAAGAGCTTATCATCATCAAGTATGATAACGAACACACAAGCGAAGATACCATAAAAGAGTTTTTACATAAAGAAGGAGCAAAAAGATGAAAGAGATAACACTAGATACCAAGATAGCTGACTTGTTAGATAATTATGAGGGAGCTAAAGATATCCTCATCTCTATCAACCCAAAGTTCAAAAAACTAAACAACCCAGTACTTAGAAGAACACTAGCTAAGATAGCAGGAGTAAAACAAGCTGCTATCGTTGGTGGTATGGAGCCACTTGATTTGCTAAATCAACTTAGAGTTGCCTACAACCAAGAGCCTGTATCTGTGGATGTAGAGCAAGACTCTACTCAAGAAGTAGAGCCAGAGTGGATAACACAAGAGCCAAAAGATAGTATAGATGCAAATGAGATATTGGACAAAGAGGATAACCCTTTGGCAAAAGCATTTAACATCCTAAGAGAGTTTGAAGCAGGAGATATCTTAGCTATCAAATCAGACTTCAAACCACAACCACTTATAGATGAGTTTGAGAAAAAAGGTTTTGAAGTGTACTGTAAAGAGGTAAGTGATAAAGAGTTTGTAACTTATGTCAAAAAAGTTTAAAACCACACCATCAGTCATCATCCGTATTACTATATGGTTGGTTATGTTGGTAGGTGGTGCATACTATAGTATCTCTCGTGATATAAGCAGTGAGTATTTTAATAGTATATCTTTTCATATAGCAAGTGCTATAGTTGGGATAGTAGTTATCAAACTAGCATTCAATGCAGCATCAACAGGAGGCAAAGAATTAGCCAAAGGCAGAGTAGGTGATATACCCAGACTTGAAACCAATCAGTTAGTAACCACAGGGATTTTTAGCTGTATGAGACATCCTATGCTTTTTGGTTTGACTCTTTTGCCACTTGGATGGGCATTGCTTTTATGCTCTCCTACATTTATAACCTTGGTCGCACCACTAGAGATGATTTTTATCATAGTGATGGTGCTAGTATTTGAAGAGATGGAAATTAAAGCCAAGTTTGGCAAAGAGTATGAAGAGTACAAAGCCAGAGTACCTATGGTAAACTTATCAAAAAAATGTCTTAAAGAGTTGTTTATAAAGTAATTTGATATAATTGCCTTTAGATAAGGAGAGCTATAATGATAACACTACAGATAGACAATAGTGAAATAGAAGATATATTTATCAAAGGTTTTCAAAGTAACAAAGAGAGGTTTTTAGAGTTTATCAAA
>JAMOSA010000194.1 GCA_027063325.1 Campylobacteraceae bacterium | reverse complement strand
ACCATACAGAAGCTACAGAAAACAATATAGTATCTTTGGTAATAGACAAAACAAAAGATATTTGGTCAGCAGGATACTCAGCTATAGACGTTACAACAGGCAAAATAGTTATCAATGAGATATACTCAAACAGAGATGACAAGACTTTTGCACTCGATGAGATATTTAATCTGCTCCAAACCTATAATACAAGTGAAATTATAATTACACTAGAGGATAAAAACATAGACAAAGAGTGGTTGTTACACTATCTTGAGATAAACAATCTACCACACAATATAAATGAATCTCATCCAAAAATATCTTATCAAAATGAATTGTTTGGAGCGGTATTTGAAATAAACTCATTTCTAACTCCTATTGAGTATCTTGATTTGGAGAGATACCCGCTCACTACAAAATCTTTGGCAATTTTGATAGATTTTATCATAGAACATGATGAATCTTTGATTCAAAAGATGAATAGACCAAACTTTTTGGGCAACAACAGATACCTCTATCTTGGTAACAATGCTCTTGAGCAGCTTGGAATAATAAGCAAAGAGAGTTCAGAAGTAACACTGCTTGAACTTATAGATAAGAGTTGTACAGCATTTGGAAAGAGACTTCTCAAAGAGAGACTTCTTAACCCAATATGTGATATTGATATACTTCAAAGTAGATATAATCTTACAGAAAAAGTCTCTAAACATATTACAGAGTTTACATCTTTGCTAAAACAGATTTATGATTTAGAAAGACTCTTAAGAAGAATAAAACTAAACAGATTACACCCAATTGAACTCACATATATAGCAATCTCACTTGAAGCCATAATAGAATTGTTTAAACAGTGTACAATGGCTGATATAGATATAGACACCAAACTACAAACCCTGACACAGATGCTTTATAACAATATAATGCAGAGTTTTGATATAGAGATTTGTGGAAAGTTCAGGTTAGATCAAATTGCTACAAATATATTCAAAAACGGTATATATCCAGATATTGACAAGATGATTGATGAGCAAAATAGTGAACTTCAAAAGATAAAAGAGATAAAAGATGATTTAGAGTATTTAATAGACAAAGATAAAAATTCTGCCTCTTCTGTACAGATACTCTACTCAGAGAGTGACGGATATCATATAGTACTGACCAAAAACAGATTCAACTCCATAGAAAAAGAGTTAAAAGAGAGGTTTGTAACAGTTGATGATAAACACTACTTTTACAAAGAGTTTAGATACAAGAGATTAAAAAGCAGTATCAAAATATACTCAAATCTTTTTGAAAATATTACAAAAAAGATAGATTCAACACAAATCAAACTTGTAGCAATGGTAAAAAGCAGATACATAGAGTGGATGGAGGATACCCAAAAGAGATACTCTTTATTACTTGAACAATTAATATCATTTTTGGCAGATATTGATGTAGCAGTCAGTAATGCCAGATGTGCAAAAGAGATGAATCTAACCAGACCAATACTGCTTCAAAACAGTGACATATATGAAGCCATAGCACTAAGGCACCCAATAATCGAAGCCAATGAACAGCACGGCATATATATACCAAATGATATATATTTGGGTAAACCAGATACAGACCATAACCATATAATGATAGATGCAAGTGATGGCAAAGAGATAAGAGGTGTAATGCTATATGGTATA
>JAMOSA010000193.1 GCA_027063325.1 Campylobacteraceae bacterium | reverse complement strand
AGTATTATAGGTGGAGCTGATGGGCCTACCTCTATATTTATAGCCTCAGCCCTCTCTCCTGAACTTTTGGGTGCTATTGCAGTAGCAGCTTATTCATATATGGCACTGGTTCCTGTAATCCAACCTCCTATTATGAAAGCATTAACAACCAAAGAAGAAAGAGCCATTGTTATGGGCAGACCAAGAAGTGTAAGCAAAAAAGAGAAACTCATATTTCCTCTGCTTGTAATTATAACAACAGCTCTGCTTTTGCCTGAAGCTGCTCCACTAATTGGTGCATTTGCTTTTGGTAATTTTGCAAAAGAGTCTGGCGTTGTAGATAGATTATCCAATGAGATGCAAAATTCACTAATTAATATAGTTACTATATTCCTAGGACTTGGAGTAGGTTCAAAACTTCAAGCAGACAAGTTTTTGGTAGCAGAGACTTTGGGTATTATGATTATAGGACTTGTTGCATTTGCAGTAGGAACTGCTTCTGGAGTACTAATGGCAAAGCTTATGAATAGACTCAGCAAAGAGCCTATCAATCCACTAATTGGAGCAGCTGGAGTATCTGCTGTGCCAATGTCAGCTAGAGTTGTCAATAAAGTAGGCTCAGAAGCAAGAGCTGGAAATGTACTATTAATGCATGCTATGGGACCAAATGTAGCTGGAGTAATAGGTTCAGCAGTTGCTGCTGGAGTGTTGCTTTCTATATTTAGATAGTTTATATCTGTTTGGACAATCTTTAAAGCTTGTCCAAATGTAAAGTAATACTTTGATTTTGCAAATTTTTCGTAATAACTCTTTTTTAAAGCTAAAAACACTTTATCAGATAAGATAATACAGAGGAAAAAGTGAGTAGAATTAAAACATCAAAACGAAGTGAGGATATGATGAACGATAGACAACCCAAAGGATTGGATAAACTTGGTTTGAATAATATTGGTAATATCATCTATAATCCCGACTATGATAAGTTGGCACAAGATGAGAAAGAGCGGGGAGAGTGTCGTTTTAGTGATAATAATACCGCTATGGTTGATACTGGTATATTCACTGGTAGAAGTCCTAAAGATAAATATTTTGTCAATCAGCCACCATCCAATGAACATATTGCTTGGGGAGATATAAACCAACCAGTTAGTAAAGAGGTGTATGAAGAACTTTTGGCACTTACAAAAGAGCAACTATCTGGTAAAGAGTTATATATAGTAGATGCATTTGCAGGTGCTAGTCCTAGTAGCCGTAAAGCTATAAGATTTGTTACAGAGATAGCTTGGCAGGCACACTTTATAGAAAATATGTTCATCATGCCTACAGAAGATGAGTTAGAAAACTTTGAGCCTGACTTTACTCTATATAATGCGTGTAAAACAACAAATGAGAATTTTAAAGAGCATGGATTAAACTCTGAAGTATTTGTTGTATTTAATATAGAAGATAATACTGCAATTATTGGTGGTACTTGGTATGGTGGAGAGATCAAAAAGGGTATCTTTACTATGATGAACTACTGGTTACCTCTTGAGGGTAAACTATCTATGCACTGCTCTGCTAATATAGGCAAAGATGATGATGTGTGTCTATTTTTTGGACTTAGTGGTACAGGAAAAACAACACTCTCAACAGATCCACAAAGAAGACTTATAGGTGATGATGAGCATGGTTGGGATGAT
>JAMOSA010000192.1 GCA_027063325.1 Campylobacteraceae bacterium | reverse complement strand
AGGTATAACATGTTCTCCACTTCTTAGTTCCTCCAAAATCTCTAGCATTTATAAGCCCATGTGCTTCATCATCTTCGATAATTGTAGTTCTTTGAGTATTGATTACTACACTTCTTGGTCCTCTGTTTATTCGTGTCCAAGGTACTCCCCAGTTTGCCAACTCTCTAATAGCTTTTGGTGCAGTAGTTACAAACATTCTAACTACCTCTTGATCTGCACCCCAATCACTACCTTTTACAGTATCGGCAAAATGAACATCTTCATTGTCTCCTCTACCCATTACAGAGTTTGCAAGACTAGCTTGCATTCCACCTTGAGCTGCAGAAGAGTGAGAACGCTTTACTGGTACAAGAGATAGTACAATAGTGCTAAGACCCTCCTCTTTTGTAGCCACAGCTACTCTAAGACCAGCCAATCCTCCACCCACAACAAGTGCATCGCAGTAGTTTATCTTCATATATCTACTCCTTTTTCTATACTTTTACTTTGTGGATGGTATCTCTCACCATATCTATCTTGATGCTCATATCCTATCTTCCAATATACACTTAAAGCACTATATCCCAAGAGATTGAAAAATATAATTGCTATCCACATAGCTTTTTTTGCCTTTTGTCTAATAAGCCTTGGATTATCACTTTGTGGTAATCCCCATTTGACACTAAGTCTATATAATCCAACCATTGCATGTACTATTACACTAACCATCAAAATTGAATATAGTATAAACATTTTATCACTATAAATTCTATCTGCTGAAGCGTATGGTCCTATTTTTTCTGGGATAGTTAGCATTAGATAAAGGTGTACAGAACCCAAAAAAAACATCATAAATCCAGTAATAGCCTGTACTATCCAAAGTGATGTATCTGTATGATTGATTGTAGTAACATGGGTTTTTAGTATGCGATACTCTCTCCATCTGTATGGAAATTTACGCATAGCTAAACCTGCATGTATTATAAATATAGTAAAGATAATAGCAACTGCAATACTTACTATATATGGTTGAGGCTTATCTAAAAACAAAGAACCTTCAAAAATCTTTGTTTCATAATACATTGCATCTTTGCCAAATAGTATAGAAGAGGTAAAGAACATATGACCCATTATAAAGAGTCCTAAAATTGCTCCAGTAATGCTTTGCCATCTATCAAGTTTTGCAGGTACTTTACTCCTCTTGCCTCCTTCTCCCTTTCCCAAATAGCCCTCTATTGGATTTTTCATAGATACCTCTTTCATAATCTATAGAATATATAAGTATATTAGCCTATATGGGTTAGTTTACTCTTATAAAACTTTTTCTAATATTAAAGAGGAATTTTTATAATATTATTTTTAATATCATGTATCATTATGTGAAGATTTGAGTTGGATATATCCATTTGATTGAATCAAAGTACCATCCTCAATCAAAGAGTTTACAGCCAATTTAAAGGATTTTTTACTGATTGCAAATAGTTCACTTATCTCTTTGGGAGTACTTTTTGTTGTAACATTTGCCTCTCCACCAAGATTTTTTAATATCGTAACTACACTGTTGCGATAGTATTCTATTGATGTTTTACCAATAGGCTGTAACTGCATATCCAATTTACCATCTGGTCGTATCTTTTTGATATATGCTATATCTCTATCTCCAGTTTTTAGAGGTTTGAAAACTTCATTCCTAAAC
>JAMOSA010000191.1 GCA_027063325.1 Campylobacteraceae bacterium | reverse complement strand
GTACTGTTTCATACATATACCAAAATTTTGGAATCATTTATACAAAATATTGACAACTCCAAATATTCACAACTTGAGTATCTACTGGCAAAATCATTCTCTTCTATTATTATCAAAACATCAAAAAACAGTAAAGTAATAGAGATACTCAAACAAAACCATCTGAATATATATGAAAAATTTGGCAAAGAGGGTACAGATACCAGACTGAAAAACTGGAAAACAATAGAAAAGAGTATGCTCAAGTGGTACAAAGAGACTCATGGTACAGATATAGTATCTGTAAATATACTGAAAGCTCTTATTAGATATACATTTTACAAAGATGAAAATAGAAGAGATATAGTAATAAATTATCTAAGCGGCAAAGATTTGAATGATGAAGATCTAAAGAGTGTAAATCTGGATCCTTGGAGTAATACTCATCTGGAAGATTTTTCACTAAAAGCTATCTCTCTTTTTGGCAAACTCTCTATATTTGATGAGCCTCTTATTATATCTTTTGATCAATTAGAAGCTATGAGCAGTGATAAAGAGTTATTGTTAAATTTTGGTGAATCTGTCAAAGAGATTATTACAACTACTCCAAACTCACTGATTATACTAAATCTGTTCCCAAACAGGTGGAGAGAGTATGAGGCACTCTTTGATAATTCATTTATAGAGCTTGTAGGCAAAAATAAAATACTACTCAATAGACCAGATGCCACAACTCTAAAAAAAATGCTAAAGCATAGAGCAAAATACTACGGTATAGATCTAGATAACATATTTGTGGATAAATTGATTTATAAAGATATACTCAAATATGATTCAATCAGAGGTGTTTTAAATAGAGCAAGTGATTTTTTTAAATATTATGTACATAATATTCCTCTACCAAAAGAGATAACCATAACACTAGAAGAAAAAATAGCCAAACTTATAAAAAGAGTCGAAATTTTAGAATCTTTACACAATATAGAATCAGATACTATATCACAAAAAAAGATAGATTTTAATATAGATACATATATCAAAAAGATATACCAACAGAAGCTAAAAGAGTATGACAAAAAAACAATTATAGATGACAAACTAGATATAGATAAACTCAAATATATTTTGGAATCTATAGATGAATTTTACAACTTTGATATAGATTTTTTCAAAATCAGAAAAGTACTTCCAGAACATATTATTATCAAAACAGATAAATTTCAATATGTAATAGGTTTTTTACACTTAGAGGGAAGACAATTTGTAGGAAGAATCAAAAACTTTAATTCACTTGTTGTAAACTATCCGCAATATTACTTTAGACTTTTTCGAGATGCCAGAGAAAAACCCATAAGAGGAAAGGTATCAAAAGATGAACAGTTGAAGCTAAACAATACCAAAAATGGCAAATTCATAATAATAAATAAAACAGACAGAGTTATATACGAAACAATCTATCAACTCATAACAGATTTGAAAAACAGAGATATAGATATACCGCTAAAAGAGCTTATGGAAAGAATATTTGATATATATTCAGAATTTTGGCTCTGTAAACTATTAAAGAGTTGATTTTATCTTTAGTGGGTATAATATTTCTTTCCACCTTAAAGTCAGTTCTGTATATGAAACTCTTTATACTTTCAGCATAAAAAAGTTCTAACATTGATTTCTTAAACTTTCTCCTTTTATCTCTTT
>JAMOSA010000190.1 GCA_027063325.1 Campylobacteraceae bacterium | reverse complement strand
CTTTGTATATCTCTTATCATCATAGGGTATGGATGGGGACCAGCTACTGTACCTATTACATAAAATGTATCTCTTGCATGTGTTACCCAATGTCTAATAGCATCATTCATAGCATCTTTGAGTGTCTTAGAGCCACTTTGGACTGCATGTACTTTTGCTCCAAGAAGTTTCATACGAAATACATTCAACTCTTGTCTGGCTACATCTTTGGCTCCCATAAATATCTCACACTCCAAATCAAACAAAGCTGCAACAGTAGCAGTAGCCACTCCATGCTGACCAGCTCCGGTTTCTGCTATTATCTTCTTTTTGCCCAGCTTTTTGGCAAGTATGGCTTGAGCTACTGTATGATTTATCTTGTGAGCTCCTGTATGATTTAGATCTTCTCTTTTTAGATAAACCTTTGCTCCTAACTCTTGGGATATATTTTTAGCATAATACAAAGAGCTTGGTCTGCCTACAAAATGCTTGTAGTAATAATCCACTTCACTCCAAAAATCCTTGTCAAATCTGACTCTCTCATAATCTCTTTTGAGATTTTCAAGTACTGGCATTAGTGTCTCAGGTACATATCTACCACCAAATATTCCAAAGTGTCCCAACTCATTGGGATCATATCTACTCTCTTTTGGTATATAGACTCTACTATTTAAATCTTTCATCACTCTCTCATTTATTTAAAGTTGTTGCGATTATATCAAAAAGATGTTAAGCAGATAATATTTTACTCTTTCAATAAGTAAAAATAGAAGCCTTATATAAAGCCAAAAGCTTTTTTACTAATAAGCTTTTGGCTTTCAGTGATAAAAATTCTATCAAATGAAGCTTATACTATACAGCTCCATTTAAATTTGGATCATTATCATCTATATCTATACCAATAGTTGGATCAATAGCACTACCAATATCACTAAATCCACTACTATCCAAATCACTATTGGTACTGGTATCACTACTGTTACTAGTACTATCTGCTTTTGTTGTAGTATTATCGCTATCAGGTAAATTTATCTCTATATTACCATCATCTATTAACATCTCTCCTATATTTGGAGTATCTGTTACTGCAATAAAACTCTCTTTGTTCTCATCAATACTCTCTATTGCACCAAAGTCTATATTAAAACCAATATCTTCTAATAGAGTCTCACTATGATCAATCTCCAAGTCTCTATCAACTACTGTATCACTTTCATCTTCTGTAATGACTGATGATTCTACCACTGTAGTATCGCTCTCTTTGGTTTCTACAGTACTGTTATCATTTTGTTCAAATTCAGAAGCATCATCTACTCCTCCATACTCTACAAGCATATCAGCTACATGATCCATAGCACTATCACTATCAACTGCTTCTCTTCCTGTCCACTCTTTGAGATATTCAGCCAAATCATCACTATCAACAGTAGCCAAATCAACATCTACACCATTGAACAACTCTCTAATCTCATCTGTAATAACAATACCATTATCAGCATCACTATCACTATCTAGTGTCTGCAACAATATTGCCATATTCTCTACATACTGATTACTCAAATCACTTCTATCAACCCCTGCAATATCTTGCAAGAATACTTTACCATCTTCTATACTAT
This sequence comes from Campylobacteraceae bacterium, assembly GCA_027063325.1. Classification (GTDB taxonomy): domain Bacteria; phylum Campylobacterota; class Campylobacteria; order Campylobacterales; family Sulfurovaceae; genus Nitratifractor. Next base: position 105 of record JAMOSA010000190.1, on the reverse strand, counting down.
CAGTATCTATATGACCCACTACCATATCACCAATTTTGAATGTTACTATATCACCTGTTAGGTAATCAAAACTACCATCAGCCTGAGTATATCCATGCAACCCTG
>JAMOSA010000189.1 GCA_027063325.1 Campylobacteraceae bacterium | reverse complement strand
CACCAAAAATATTACGAAAAAATGTAACCTCAAGCGGAGGAATACTCTGCCCAAGTATTTTGGCAAAACCTCCCATAAATGCAAATGTAAAAGAGGCTCCTATCATATACAGTATGCCTCTGTCTATTTTGGATAGTGCCTTTTTCATAATCTACTTTTGTATTGAAGATGCCATTTTTTCAGCCCATCTCTTGATAGCTTCTCTTTGTTCTTTGGTTAATCTTGCATCTTTGTGAATCCAGAGATAATTACCTATTGGCATCTTTGATTCTATTGCCTGGGCTATCCCCTCATAGAGTTTTTTCTGTCTTTTTTTGCTGTAACTGTTCCATATAGAGAAATTCAGCCAATTTCTGCCGTTTTTTATATGTGAATTGACCTCCCACCCAATTGGCTCTATATATCCATACCACGGATAGTTGGTATGATTTGAATGACAATCATAACAACTCCTTTTTAGCAGTTTTGATATCTCTTTTGGTGCTACTATCTCATCTTGTGGTTTGGCTTTTGGAGCTGGTGGTATATCAATATGAATAAATTGTATCAATACCAAAAAACCAAAAAGCCACAATAGAGCCAATTTGAGTGTTTTCACCCCTCTTTCTCCTCAATATCTTTGCCAAGTATAGTACACTGACCAGTAATTGCACAAGCTGGACAAAATCCTATAATACCTGCTATTAAAGGAATAGCACCCAAATAGAACCATACGATACCAGAATATATACCATATGCTATCAATCCTGCACCCAAAACAATTCTAAATGGTCTGCAAAATTTTGATAGTTTTTTAGCATTTATAGCCATATCAGACTCCTTTTTGAATATAATAATATTTATCAGTTGGAACTATACAACATTTTGTTTAGTAGTTGTTTAATAGAAGTTGTGTTTATGTAATTTAGGATAAAATATATACCATCTATTGCCAAAGGATAATCAAATGTTATACAGATTTATACTTTTTCTGTTTATATCCAATACTGTTTTTGCAGTAACCCCAAAAGAGTTGTATGGTACATGGGAGACACAAAGACAGAGCCAAAACCGTTCTACATACAGCAGTGAGCATGACAGTATCACATTTAGACCTGCTACTGTATCTTTGGAACTCACTGTAAACCTGAAAAGAGGTTCTGCATATATCAAAAATCTCAGGGTTCACACTCAGGGTATCTGGAAAGTAAAGGGCGATATTTTGGTAATTGTATGGCAGGATTTGAGGGTAGTAGGTTATGAAGAGAGCAAAGGGATAAATGAAGCATCTATACAAAAACTCGGTACTCAACTAAGAGGAAGATATTTAGATGATCCTATCAGAATTTTTCAATTTCAATCCATAGACAGATTGGCATTTAGAGCTTTGGATGAGAATCAAAATCTAAAAGAGTATAAAAGAAGCAGATAGAATCTTTTGACTTGGGAGTATCAGAAGCTTAAAACTTTTTAAAGTATCTCTACATTAGAAAGTGAGGCTTTGATCTCACCAAATACTACCTCTTTTTATCATTTTCTATATACCTCTTTAACTCATCTAATGGAATATTAAGCTCCTTTGATACACTCTCTATAGATAGATTAAACCTCTCTACCATTAGTTTGGCACTATCTAACATACCCTCAAATTTGCCCTTTTGAATACCTTTTTGAATGCCACTTTCATACCCTATCTCATAACTTGGCAAATCTTCATATCTTATATCTCTTAAC
>JAMOSA010000188.1 GCA_027063325.1 Campylobacteraceae bacterium | reverse complement strand
CTTGATTGTTAATCAATGTTTGAGGAGCTGTTTTCGCCTCGATATTTGTTGTAAGTAACAATCCACAAGTTAATACTGAAAGTAAAAGTTTAGTTTTCATTTTTGATCCTTTGTTATTTGATTTTTCGCAGTATAAACTCTCAAAGTTATCGTTTCTGTTAGTTAGCTAACACTTATGAAAAATCTTTATTTTTATTTTGTTAGTTAACTAACAGATAGTAAAATATACTTAGCATATAATGTAAAAAATCACAAATGGAGTATATATATGCTATATCGTCAACAAATCAGCAAAGAGATATCTAGCCTAAATCGTGATTTATCTCAAAGCAAACAAGAGTTCAAAAAGATAGTAAGGTTTTGGTATGCCAAAGCATTAGAAGAGGCTAAATCCACAGGACACTCGATAGAGAGTATCACTTATGAGGTTTTAGAGGGTGTAGAAGATGGTTTGAAAGATAAAAAAGATATCATAGAAGATGGACTCTCTTATAGTGTAGATATCATTATAGATTTGTTACATCATAGTGCTTTGTCTGATATACAAAAACATCAAAAAAGAGTTGAGTATGCCAAAAATGCACTCGAAGAGAAGATATCATCAGAAAAAGCAAATCTTATAGATACGCTAGAGACATTTAAAGATTATGCAAAAGATAACAGTCATAAAAGATTTGAACAAGATTTACAAAAGATAGCTGTTGAGATAGAAGAGTATATACATAAACTAAAGGGATAGAGATGCAAAACAATTTGGCATTTTACGAAGAGGCATACCAGAGTTTAAAAAACTCTTTTTTGTTTGGTAACTTGAGTGAAAATACACTAAAAGAGATAATCGATGAGTGTGAAGAGGTTTTTTGGAGAAAAGGTGAGAGTATAGAGCATAATGCAGGTATGAAACATATGTATGTTATCATCAAAGGTAGAGTCAAAATCACTCAGATAGACCCAGAGAGTGGTAGAAGTTTGGCTCTGTTTTTGTTGAGCGAAGGAGATATATTTGATGTTTTTTCTCTTTTGGATGGTGAAGAACATATAGTTTTCCCAATGCCTTTAGATAATGTATCTTTGTTATCTATCCCATTGCCTAGGGCTAGAGAGTGGATAGAGACTCATCCCGAATTTAACAAATCATTCCTTCCATATCTTGGCAAACAGATGAGAGCATTAGAAGAGTTTAGTCAATCTATAGTGTTTTGCGATACGACAACAAGGTTGGCAAAGCTTATACTAAAGCATACAGACAGTAGTGATAACTCTAACTCTCACTATCCTGTAAAGCTTATCAACAATCTATCTCACGAATCTTTAGCAGAGATGATAGGTTCTGTTCGCTCAGTTGTATCTACTCAGATACAAAAGCTCAAAGATGAGGGGATCATTATATCCAAAAGAGGGCATATGGCAGTAGAAAATTTAGAAAAGCTTATGAAAAAATGTAATGTTTGGAGTGCATGATATGAAGTCTGAAGATAAAGCATTTGGATTGTGGAGTGTTGTACTTTTGGGTATAGGCTCTATGGTAGGAGCAGGGATTTTTATAGTTATAGGACAAGCTGGTTCTATGGCTGGTAATTTGGTATGGGTATCTTTCATCTTTGGAGCTTTGGCAGCACTTTTGAGTGGGTATTCTCTAGCAAAGTTGGCTACAGCATACCCATCAAGAGGTGGTATAGTTGAGTATCTAGTACAGAGTTTTGGAGAAGGTGTGT
>JAMOSA010000187.1 GCA_027063325.1 Campylobacteraceae bacterium | reverse complement strand
GACATATTGATAGTTATTAATTATTTCCAGTGCCATATGGGTTTTGTCTATATAGATATAGTTATCTTCTCTTATTTTACTAAAGGTTTGTATGCCAATTGGGAGTTTTTGCATAAGAGATCCTTTTTTAGGGTTTTGGGTATTTTAGCATAGATTGTAACTGATTTTATACAGATATAATTTTATTGTTCAATACTCAAAGCTTAAAGCCTCTCCTTTGAATTAAAAAAATTAAAGTGTATAAAAGTTCAATTATCACATACTATTGTTATATTCTCTCACAATTTTTACTACCTGTTAAATTATCCTCAATGCTTATTATTCAAACAATTCTGTACTCATATATCTTAGAGCATTATCAGGAAGTACTGTTACAATTTTTTTATTGTGATACAGAGGATCTTTTAGTAGTTTACAAATAGCTTCTATATTTGCACCAGAGGATATTCCTACTGCCAAACCTGCACTCATAGCACACTCTTTTGCTCTATCTATTGCACTCTCATCTGATACTGTTATGATATAATCTATAATACTCTTATCCAAGGTATTTGGTATAAATCCAGCTCCAATTCCCTGTATTTTATGAGAACCTGCAATACCTTTTGATATATACGGAGAGTTTTCAGGCTCTACTGCAACTATTTTTATATTTGGATTCTTCTCTTTTAGGTATCTGCCAACTCCACTTAGAGTACCACCGGTTCCAACAGAAGCTACAAATAGATCAATATCTCCTTCCATCTGAGTATATATCTCTTTGGCTGTATATCTGTAATGTGTCAAAGGGTTATCTGGATTATTAAATTGATCCATCTGGTAACAGTTTGGATGACTATTTAGATACTCTTTGGTAACTTCAATTGCACCTTTCATACCGTTTTCTGCTGGAGTCAAGATAAGTTTCGCCCCGTAAAACTCCATCAAATCTCTACGCTCTTTACTCATAGATTCAGGCATTACAATAATAAGCTCAAGCCCCAATGAAGCACAGACAGAAGCCAATCCTATTCCGGTATTACCACTTGTTGGCTCTATAATGGTACTGTTTTTATCTATATCACCCCTTTTTAGTGCCTCTTTTATCATATTAACTGCAATTCTATCTTTGATAGAACCTGTCGGATTCATAAATTCGCACTTTGCTACCACAATAGCCTCTTTTATGTAACCTAACTCTATCAAAGGTGTATTGCCTACTATTTGTGTAATATCTTTAGCCCACATCTACATCCCCATAAGGTTTAAATTCCAAATCAATCTGATCAAAATATAATATTTCACCTGTTGCTAAATTGTAGTGCCAACCATGCAAAAAGAGTTTACCCTCTTCTACCCTTCTTTTTACAGCCGGATATGTAAGCAGGTTTTCAAGCTGAAAAACTACTGAAACCTTCTCTGCAAAATCTCTTCTGGATTCTATAGTATCTCCACTTAATGCACTGTTTGCCATATCTATAGCAGGTTTGCCAAGCTGTAGCCATTTTATAGTATGAATATTCTCTTCATTTGATTTCATTGGATTAAAACATGCCTTTATTGCACCACAATCTGAGTGTCCACATACTATAATATCACTCACTTCAAGATGGGTTACAGCATACTCTATTGCTGAAGCTGTAGAGTGAAAATCGTTATCAGGTTCAAATGGCGGTACAAAATTGCCTATGTTTCTTACTATAAACAGATCTCCAGGTCCACTGCCTGTAATCATTGCA
>JAMOSA010000186.1 GCA_027063325.1 Campylobacteraceae bacterium | reverse complement strand
CATCTCCCTTAGATACATTCTAACAGGACTATCACTTCTACTCCACTCAAGAAGCTCTTTTTCTTTGGTAATATCAAACTCTTCTTCTATACCGTCTTTAGCTACCTTTTTTCTGTTTTCTGCTCTCTTTTTTGCCTCTTCTTGAGCTAAATGTTTTGCATATTCAGATGCTGATACTATCTGTACACCTTTTTCCTGGGAGAGTGCTTTTATCCGTTTTGCTTGAGCAAGAGTTGGAGCTTTGTCAAACTCTTTTGCAATACTCTCAAAAGTGATCATTCCACTCTTTTTGACTGCATCAAACTGCTCTTCAATGCGTGCCATAGTATCTTTTTTTTTGGTTTTTGTTGCCATTAGGGGGTACTCCTCTTAGGGATTGTATGGGAAAGTAAAAGAAGTTAAACTTCGCCTTTTTATGTTTTTGAGAGTGGATTATACCCAAAAATTTTAAAAGATGTCAAACATACCATTAAATGGAGTACCATAAAAATATACAAAATTCTCCAAATGAGATTGTTTTATATATATTTTATATCTTGTATCCCCCAAGATGTGGGGGGAGTGTAGAGTTTAGAGGCTTCTGCCAAGCAGATTTGCTACTCTTTTTGCAAATGCTACCTTATCAGAGGGTTCCATACCCTCAGCTAGTTTTGCACTATCAAGCAGTACCCATGCACTTTCACTAAATAGTTCTTCATCTTCAATTTTTTCCAACTTTTTAATCATTTCATGTTTTGGATTAATCTCTAATATCAATGGTAGTTCTGGTTCATCTTGTCCCATTTGCTTGAATATGTGTCTCATACTTGCCATTGGATCACTACTATCTGGTACTACACAGCTTGGACTCTCTGTAAGTCTTGTAGTAACTTTTACATCCTTTATGGCCTCTCCAAGAACATCTTTGAGTCTTTTTATTATATCTTCATGCTCTTTACTTAGCTCTTCAATCTCTTCTTTATCTTCAACTGATGGAGCATCAACTGTTGCTATATCTACAAATTTCCACTCTTTATACTCTCCAATAGATGGTGTTACAATCTCATCTATCTCTTTATCATCCATAATAAGTACTTCTAAATCAGCTTTTTTGTAAGCTTCAAGGAGTGGAGAGTTTCTAAGAATATTCTCATTTTCACCAACTATATAGTATATCTCTTTGGCTCTTTCACCTTCAGCTTCATTTGCTCTTAGAATATAATCATCCAATGATGTCAACTTTTGTACTTTTGTACTTTTATATCGTACGATCTCAAGCAGTGTCTCTTTGTTTAGATGATCTGTATAGATACCCTCTTTGATTAGCTTTACATACTGCTCTATGAACTTGTCAAACTTCTCTTCATCAAGCTTTTTGATAGCATTTAGTATCTTTTTGACTGATGCTTGTTTTATGTTTGCTAGTATTCTATTCTCTTGTAAAATTTCACGGCTTACATTTAATGGTAAATCTTCACTATCAATTATTCCTCTTACAAACCTTAGATATAGAGGTATCAACTCTTTCTCTTCATCAGTTATAAATACTCTTTTTACATACAGTTTTACACCTGGTTTGAAGTCTGCTCTATATATATCTGCTGGAGCATGAGAAGGTATATAAAACAGGGTTGTATATTCTAGTGTACCCTCTGCTTTATTATGAATCCAAGTAAGTGGTTCTTCATAATCATTCCATATGGTTTTATAAAACTCTATATACTCTTCATCTTTTATTTCACTCTTTG
>JAMOSA010000185.1 GCA_027063325.1 Campylobacteraceae bacterium | reverse complement strand
GTTCTTTTAGGCATAATAATACTATTGCTCTGCCTGAAGTTGATCAAACTTGAATTTAAGCTCCTCAACACTCTCTACATTATCTGGATCTGGTACTATACAATCTACTGGACACACTGCAATACATTGAGGCTCATCAAAATAGCCTACACACTCTGTACATCTATCTGGATCTATAATATATATTGGATCATTCTCTTCGATAGCCTCACTTGGACACTCTTCTCTACATGCATCACATGCTATACACTCATCTGTTATCATTAATGCCATTTTAAACCTCAATTATTTGGATTTTGTTTTCGAGTTATATCTTATAGTTGCTTATGCTTTATTGAAGAGGGATATAGATTGTAGCTATTGTACCTTTTTTGTCATCTCTGTTTCTTATAGAGACACTGCCACCTAGTGCATCACAAGCACTCTTTACCAAAAATAGTCCAAGCCCGGTACCCTCTGAATCTTTGGAGCGGTTAAAAGGAGCAAACAGATCTATACTCTCATCTATACCACACCCCTCATCTTTGACTGTTATTACAAAGTTGTTACCATCAATATGACTACTCACTTCTATACTCTTACCCTCTGGTGTAAATCTGACAGCATTTTGTAATATATTTTGAAGTATTTGAGTCAAAATCAATGGTTGGATACTCTTTTTGCAGTAAACTGGATTTAATCTTGATTTGATTGTTATACTCTTCTCTTTTGCCAAGAGTTCAAACTCTTCTACTCTTTTGCGTATAAAATCTACCATATCTATATTCATAGGAGATTCAAACTGGGCCCCTTCTGCTCTACCAAATTCAAGTATTCCAGATATCATTTTGTTCATATCATCTATTGATGATACTGTTGCACTCAAAGCCTCTTTCATCTGCTCTATAGAGGGGTTTTTTTTCATCAAAGCTACTTGACACTTGATCTTCATTACAGCCAAAGGGGTTTTTAATTCATGTGCAGCTCCTACAAAAAGCTCTTTTTTATATAGTAAAAAACTTCTAATTTTTTGTATCAAACTGTTAATAGACTCTCCAAGCAGATAAAACTCTTTTGGAATTGTTGCCAAATCTATAGGTTCTAATAGATTTGCATTCATTTTGGCAAGTCTGTTTGAAAAATACTCAATTGGTTTAATTAATGTTCCTGATAAAAAGTATGCATAGATTAGGATGAATATCAAAGAGAGACTATTTAGTATAACTATGGCATGCACCATTCTTTGTTGCATATACTTTTGATGAGTAATATCTTTGCTAAGAATTAAATATCTCTGTCTTATATGATCATATGGAAAGTAACCCTCCAAATATATCTTATCATCTCTTTTTACTATCTTTGTATATGCGGGTATGTATGGTTTAGATGGGATACAGGCAACTCTTGCATCAATTTTGAGTGTAGATTTTAATATTTGACTCTTTTCATTGATAGCTTTTTCAACATCAGGATAGTTAGATACTATATATCCCGCCTCTTTAAACAAAGAGGCTTTCAACTCTCTATCTATAATATAACTGAAATATTTATATAAAGTTATAGAAAACAACAAGATGAGTACTGCCATAGCAGCACTCAGTTTGATAATAAAGTTTACTCTTATGCTTTTTGAGGGAAACAAAACCTATATCCCCGTCTTCTGACAGTCTCAATAGTAGTAATTCCAAGAGGTTTATCCATCTTTTGGCGTATTTGATTTATAGCAACTTCAATTACATTTGGAGTAACAAGTTCA
>JAMOSA010000184.1 GCA_027063325.1 Campylobacteraceae bacterium | reverse complement strand
AGGTCCAGGTCGTCCACTTCTAGCTAGATAAAAAGCCTCTTTTAAGATACGAGGAAGTTCCTCTATAGAGTGAACTAGAAAGTTGTGTTTGGTACATGGTCTTGAGATACCTACAGCATCTACCTCTTGGAAACCATCTGTACCTATAAGACTCAATGGCACTTGTCCAGATATGACAACCATAGGTATAGAGTCAGCATAAGCAGTAGCAAGTCCTGTGACTGCATTGGTAAACCCAGGTCCACTAGTAACCATAGCCACACCAACTTCACCTGTAGCTCTAGCATACCCATCAGCTGCATGAACTGATGCTTGTTCGTGTCTGTTTAGTATATGTTCAAATCCGTTTTGTTTGTATATCTCATCATACACATGCATGATAGCTCCACCGGGGTAACCAAATACAGTCTTAACACCCTCAGCGATGATAGCTTCACACACCATCTGTGCACCACTCATTTTCATGGCAAAATCTCCAAATAATTAAATAATTGACTAATTCTATATTATAACCAAAAAAGCTAAATATCATCATAACAGAGTTATTTGCATATCAAAATATGATTTTGTATGTAGTTTATATATACTTAAGCATAAAGTTTTTATAATGTACAAAATAGACAAAAAGGACATATATGCGAACTATAAGTGCATCTGATTTGAGACAAAACAGTATGAGACTCCAAGAGGCACTAAGGGATGATTTGTTAGTTACAAAAAGAGATAAGCCTTTTGTTGTTGTGATGGATTATGAAAAATATATCAAACTTCAAGCATATATCAACGAAAAAGAAAATCAACTAAATACCTCAGATGATGACTATCCATCTATATCTTTTGATGAGGCTTCAAAAAGAGTTAAGGAAGCTGTAGAAAGATACCACAATCAAGATACTCAGTATGCTAGTTTAGATGATGAGTATTGGGATAGTTTAGATACTCTTATAGATAATGCCAAAGGTATAGAGTGAAACTAAAAAGAGATGATAACTTCACATATCATTTAGAACAAATCATCCTATATATAGCTGATGATAGTAAAACCAGAGCTAGAAATTTTCGTAACAAACTACAAAAACAACTAAATAGTTTAGAAAACTTCCCTTATAAGTTTAGAAAATCTATATATTTTGATGATGACAATATAAGAGATTATATATTTATGGGTTATACGATACCTTATCTTGTAGATAAAGCAAATGATACTATCGTAGTTTTAGATATATTTAAATGGGATAAAAGGTAACTATCTTTGATGATATAAATCAACAATACCCCAACGCTATCCCTTCTCTAAGTCCATCATCTATGACTATACACTCATCAATCCCAACTATATCAAATATCTCTTTGTATATCAAAATCCCTGCTATTATCAAATCGTCTCTGCCAACTCCTACAGCTAACTCTCTTTGAGATTTAGGCATAGCTAGTAGCTTGTTTAGATATATATCTAGCTCATTTATGTGCAGTATGACTCCATTGATCAAAGATGAATCGTAAGTGGCATAACTCATACCTAGTTTCATAGATGCTATGGTTGTGGGAGTTCCTGCTGTAGCTACAAATGTAGATACTTTGTGGTGTTTTTGATAGATGCTAGTTACAAAATCTCTCATAGGTTGTAACTCTTTGCTCATAGCTTGGCTGATGGCATCTTTGGTTTTGTACTTTTGGGCTATAGTGACTATGCCTATATCAAAGCTTTGGGTATGAAGAGTGTTTTGATACTTCAAAGTTAT
>JAMOSA010000183.1 GCA_027063325.1 Campylobacteraceae bacterium | reverse complement strand
CTCTCTTCTACCTGCTCTTCCTGCTCCAATCTCATCTACTCTTAGATCCAAAAATGCCAATCTATGATATACGGTAGCCATAAGATTATCAATAGAGGCACTATAGCTTCTTTGACCAAATGATATATTCTCTACTACTACTCTACTTTTATAACCAGCCTTTACTATCCTATCAGATGGAGTAACTCCACTAAACTCTCTTTTGCCTCTTATCTCATTATGAGTATGACTTCTGTTAGATGCCAAATATCTAGCATGTTTGTATGCTGCTTTTCTTAAAATCATATTAAATCCAAGAGGTTTTAATCCGGAAGATTTTCTAATACTGTTTATTTTTGATATTGCACTACTGTATGAATCTGCATATATGAGATTAAATACAAAAATCAATACAAATAAAAATTTCACTATATATCCTTATATGGTATGGGATCTTTTAGACCAGCTTCACTGAAACCATTTAATCTTAGTCTGCAACTATCACATACTCCACAGGCTACATCTTCATCTTTATAACAACTCCAGGTAAACTCCAATGGCACCTTAAGCTCCAATGCTTTTTTGATAATTTGGGATTTTTTCATATGTACAAGAGGCATTTTAATCTCTATATTGGTATCATCTTTTGTACCAAGATTTATAGCCTTTTGCATAGCTTTTATATAAGATTCTCTACAGTCTGGATAACCACTGCTATCCTCTTCTACAACACCTATATATATAGCTTTAGCTTTCTCTTTTTCTGCAATTGCAGATGCAATAGACAAAAATATTCCATTTCTAAATGGTACATAAGTTACAGGGACTCCATCTTGTATGCCAATAGTTGGTACATCTATGGAGTGATCTGTCAAAGCTGAAGCTCCAATTTGTTCAAAAAAGGGCAAATCTATTACATAACTATTTGTTGCATTCAAAGCTTTTGACAATTTGTAAAAACACTCCAACTCCTTTTTTTGGGTTCTTTGGTTGTAATTAAAGTGCAGTGTAATCAACTCGTACCCTTGGCTCTTTGCTATTGCCAAAGCTACTGCACTATCCATTCCACCAGAGACTATTACTACTGCTCTTTTCATCACATACTCCTATATTAATTAATTGAGATTCTACCCAATTTTGGGTAAACTCACACTATGGTACATATAGATAACAGAAGTAATTTGAATTTGGATTTTGAAATAATAAAGAGTATAGCATCTTCATTGAGTGACAGAGATATTGAAGTGATTATTACAAACAACAGTGAAATATCAAAACTAAACACTACTCATAGAGGAAAAAAGAGTGCTACAGATGTATTGAGTTTTCCAATAGATGAGGTTGTTCCCAATATGCCGCTTGGCAGTATTGTAATATCTGCTGATTATATACAAAACGGAGCCAAAGAGTTTGGTCATACAATTAATGATGAGTTAGCTTTATTGTTTGTACACGGTTTGTTACACCTATTGGGATATAATCACGAAAAAGATAATGGAGAGATGAGACAAGAGGAGGCAAAGATTATAAAAAAGTTCTCTCTTCCACAGAGTCTTATAGTCAGAGTAGAGGAGAATAATTGAAAAGTTTTTTTATAGTTGTTGCTATTTTTATACTTGGTGGATGTACTCAACCAAATTTGCAAAAATCACAGCAAAATATAAAGATAGAGGGGTGTTGGAGTCAAAAGAGTATAACCAAAAACAAAGATGCTTCAGTAGATGAATTGATACTCAAAAAAGATGGCAGGTTTACTCTTACATTTTTACCATTTGAGAGATACAAAGACTATTGGGGAAGATACAGTTATGATGCCAAAAGTAAAAAACTCTCTTTTTATATTGAAGGTAGTAATATAGATACAAAAAGGTTGGATTTGGATGGTAAAGTAGTATTTGAAGATAACAATTCAATAATACTAAAAGGATTCTTTTTGGGTAAACCATCATATGCCAAAAGCAAACCTCCCAAAGAGTATCACTTCACAAGGTGTAAACAAAGATGAGAGTACTAATGGTGGTATCAGCATTTAATTCACTCTCACAAAGAGTATTTTGTATGTTAAAAGAGGGTGGATATGATGTCAGTGTAGAGTTTGCACTATCTACCAAAGCCATAAGAGAAGCTTTTAATAGCTGGAAACCTGATATTATTCTATCTCCATACCTATTACAAAAAATCCCTGAGGATATATGGTCAAAGGTACCCACCCTAATACTACATCCAGGTCCTCTTGGAGATAGGGGTCCTAGTTCACTAGATTGGGCAATTTTAAAAAAGCAAACTAAATGGGGTGTAACACTACTACAAGCAAATGAAGAGATGGATGCTGGAGATATATGGGGATATAGTTACTATAGTATGCCCAAAAATAGCTCAAAAGCATATATATATAGAAATGAAGTTACACAAATAGCATTAGAACTGTTTAAAAAAGCTTTAAACAACTACAAAACAGACTTTAAACCACTCCAGCAAAATACTCTAACTAATATTAATTGGCATATACACAATAAAATGCCTCAAAGTATCAGAGCAATCAATTGGGATACAGATACTACCGATGATATAATCAAAAAGATAAACAGTGCAGACAATCATCCAGGGGTTTTAGATAACATAGCCGGAGTAAAGTGCTATATGTACGGAGCTTCAAAAGAGGCAACTCTAAGAGGAAAACCCAAAGAGATATTGGCAAAAAGAGATGGTGCAATATGTATAGGTACAACAGATGCAGCCGTATGGATTAGCCATCTAGCCGAGCCAGACAGATTCAAACTCCCCTCAACCTATGTACTAAAAAATAAAATTGAGGGTGTAAAAGAGCATAGAATACCCCTTTTTGTATCACCTTCACTAGAAACATTCAAAGAGATAACATTTACCAAAAAAGACAATATAGGCTATCTATATTTTGATTTTTATAATGGTGCTATGAGTTCCAATCAATGTATCAGACTAAAATATGCCATAGAGACTCTAAGAGAAGAGGTTGATATATTGGTACTTATGGGTGGTAAAAACTTCTTTAGCAATGGAATACATCTTGCTATTTTACAAGATAGTAAAAAACAGGGAGAGGATGGTTGGAGTAATATAAATGCTATGAATAATTTAATATCTACTATATTATACAGTGATGATATATTGACAGTTGCCAGTTTTGGAGCAAATGCAGGAGCTGGAGGAGTATTTTTAGCACTTGCTTGTGATATAGTGGTGGCAAAAGAAGGAGTTGTCCTAAATCCACACTACAAAACAATAGGGCTAAGTGGCAGTGAATACCACACATATACCCTACCAAAAAGAGTAGGCAAAAAGTTAGCCAAAAGTTTAACTGACAATATGTTGCCAATAAGTGCAAATTATGCAAAATCAATTGGTATGATAGATGAGGTATTTAAAGATTACCAGGTAGATATAAGAGATTATGAAGCAGTTATTGATAAAAAAGATTATGAGACACAGTTGCACAACTATCTAAAAGATATTGTAGAAAATGAAGATAGATACTACAATATGATTGATACAAAAAGAGAAAATCTTGAAGCAGATGATGAGATAATTCAAAGGTGCAAAGAGGAGGAGCTAAACAGAATGTATCCTGAGTTTTGGGAAAAAGATAGTCTGTTTCACAAGCTTAGATATGAATTTATATACAAAATACCAAAAGAGTATGCACCAAAACATTTAGCACTGCACAAAAAGGTATGATATAATTATGGAAAATAACAAAGATAAAAAAAGCTTATTAAAAGAGATAGAATCTCTTATCTCGTATGGTGATAGAGAGTTTGAAATTGCACCCTCACTGCTTGAATATCTATCAGTAGAGGAGCTTCAAAATATCATATTATCACTCAAAAAGAGAGTAAACAGACTTGATAGTGAGGATATAGAGTGGTTAAAGCAGTTTGGCAAAGAGTAGCAATAGTTCTACTTCTGTTATTTGTATTTGGCGGATGTTCAGACAAAAAGGATGTATATATTACATTTTATGACAAAAATATTACAAACAAAACTCTACCTTGTATAAGATACTCATCTTTGCCCAAAAACAGTAGATTTTTAGATGTAATGGAGCAGATACACCCCTCCAACAAATCATGCCGATACTGGATAGAGTTAAACTACAAAAACAAAATACACTGCAATACCCAAGCAAATGCCGTAAATGAAGCATTGGGTAATTTCCCAACTTCATATATAAAACTGGAACTTAGAGATGGTATGAAACTGCTATACAGCTACTACAAAGATTTGCCCAAAAGTGCAACAGAAGATGATGTAAAAGAGAGCCTAAAGAGATTATTAGATGATATAAAAATAGTCAACAAATAGTTACATCTATTGCTTATAGTAACACTTTGGTACAATCACCCTCCCTATATAGCAGATATAAGATAAAGTATTAATCAAAAGAGTGTATCATATTGGCAATTACTATACAAAAAGCGGTAGCTTGGCATATTTCAAAAGGAGCATATTATGGGTATATTTGGTTTTTTTAAAAAGAGTTGGGAAGCAGAGCATGAAGAGATGCTGATATTAGCAGAAAAAGTTGTAGCCGATTATGTAAGAGGAGAAGAAAAAAGAGCCAAAAAGGAGTTATCCAAACTATTGGAGAAGTTGGATCAGCATATAACTATGGCTGATTTAAGCGGTAGCAGTATAACTTCAAAAGATGAGCTAAACAAAAAACTCAAAGAGTATATCAAAGAAGATACAAAATTGGATCATGATTTAATAGATATTATGAACAGTGTCATATCAGCTCTGCACAAACATCAGCAAGAGAGCCAATAGATGTATATCAAGAGGCGATAGTGTATAGAACAAAACTGTTACTGATTTTACTGTTACCATTTATAATATATGCCAACAGCAGTATAGATTACGGCATAGCACAGACAAAAAGGGGCAACTACTCCAAAGCCGTAAAAGCATTCTCAAGCAGTTGCAAAGAGGGCTGGGCAAAAGGATGTGCATATCTTGGAATGATGTATGCCAGTGGATGGGGTGTAAAACAAGATTATCAAAAAGCTTCCAAATATTTCAAAAAGGCGTGTGAGGGTAATTATAGTGCCGGTTGTACAAACCTGGGAATCATATACTCAAAAGGATTAGGCACAGACAGCGATTTTACACAAGCTTCCAAACTCTACAAAAAAGCGTGCAATATGGGTAATGCTACAGGTTGCTACAATTTGGGATTGATGTATCTTGGTGGCAATGGTGTAGAGTATAGTGAATCTATGGCATCAAACTACTTTCATCAAGCATGTAGCAAAGGCAAAATGGTAGGTTGTACAAACCTTGGAATGCTTCATTTAGAGGGTAAGGGGGTCAGAAAAGATCCAAAAGTCAGTATTTCACTATTTCGTAAAGCATGTAACGGTGGCTCACTGATTGGTTGCAGTGACCTAGCTACACTCTACCTAAGAGGAATAGGAACACAAAGAAATCCAAAAGAGGCAAAGAGATTATACAAAAAATCGTGTGAACTCGGATATGCCAGAGCGTGTACCGATTTGGGATTGATGTATCTAAATGGTGATGGTATAAAAGAGAATGAGGATATGGCCGCACTTCTGTTTAGAATGGCATGTGCTGGTGGAGATTCTGCAGGATGCTCCAACCTGGGAACACTTTACTATTATGGCGAAGGTATAGACCAAAATAAAACCATATCAAAAGAGTTATTCAATCAATCGTGTCGTGACGGCAAAATATTTGCATGTGCAAATCTAGCTACACTCTATGATCGAGGTATTGGCGGAGATATAGATTACAATATGGCTGCAAGACTATACAGATTGGCTTGTAACAATGGCTATGCAGATGCATGTTATGGATTGGGACTACTATATGAGTCCGGTAGTGGAGTACCTCAGGATCTAAAAGAAGCATCTCATCTATATGCCCAAGCCTGCAATAAAAATAATATGAGAGCATGTACAAATCTAGGCTCTATGTATGCTAGAGGAATGGGTGTACCAAAAGACAAACTAGAAGCAATAGAGCTATTTAAAAAGTCATGCGAACAAAATGAATCAAGAGGCTGTTACAATCTGGCACTTGCTTACCACAAGGGTATAGGGGTAGAGAAAGATATACACAAGAGTGCCAAACTATACAACAAAGCATGTAAGCTTGGTCACTATAGAAGCTGTTCAAATCTAGGTATCCTTCTTCTTGGTAAAGAGAAAATAGCAAAAGATATAAAAAGAGCATCAATGCTACTTAAAACAGCCTGTAAAAAAGGAGTACTTACTGCCTGTACAAATCTGGCAAATCTATATATAAGAGGTGAAAGTGTACCACAAAACAATAAATTAGCACTAAAACTATATAAACTTGCCTGTAAAAAGGGATACCAACAAGCTTGTGTACTATATAATAAATACAATAAAAAACAATAAAAAGGATTTATATGATAAAAAAGGGTACTCTATTTATACTTTTGGTATCACTTTCTCTATTTGCTAAAGAGAGCAAAGATGAATTAGAAGCATTGAAAAAAGAGGTTGCACACAATAAAAAAGTGATGCTTGATGGTCAAAAGTGTCTCCATAATGCAAAATCTGTAAAAGAGGCAAATATCTGTAATGATAAAATTAGAAAAAATTCAACCGGCATAGAGATAGATGATTTTACAAGCTGGACCCAAAAAGATAAAGATGGGGTAGATAATATTGTAGCAGAATATATGCCATATCTAAACTGTATCCTAGAAGCCAAAACAATGATAGAAGCATCAAAATGTAAAGAGCCATAAGAAGCTCATGGATGTATGTTAACCTGAATCTCGGATAAGGTTATACTATGCAAAAAGTAGCCAAATAGTAAAGAACCTTATTTTAATATAGTGATTAATGACAGTAGTGAAATGTTAGGTTTTACTCTTACACCAACCAATATGAGTGATATTGATACAAAGAGTGTATTACAGATAACCAAAGATATTACAGGAAAGTTATTTGGTGACAAGGGTTATAATCAAAGAGGTATTACTTTTATTACAAAGAATATGAAAAATAAATCTTCTTATCAAAATTTAGATCAATACGGGACTAAAGTCCAATCTCCTAATAAACTTCAACATTGATTTATTTTGGAAGTGAGGCTTTAGCCTCACCTGTTAAAACAGTAAAACATATCAGTTCATAATCTTGAGCATGCCAGACACAGAAATCCTGTCAATGCTATGGTTAATTGGTTAGATGCTTTAACTGCTTATAATTACAAGCAAAAGAAGCCTTCACTCAAGATTAACTCTTTGGAGGAGGATGTATTGTGGCTTAAGCAAGACTCAGGTTATATTATCAATAAATCTTGGTCTTAAAAAACATATCCAAAATCAGTAAAGTACAAATATCAGCAGAATCTATATAAAATAGATAAAGGCTACCTCTTTTTGATTAAAATTGTCTTTTGTTGTTAGATATTGTTTGAAGTTCATGTTTTATAGATTTATTTTGGTTGCGGGAGAGGGATTTGAACCCCCGACCTTCGGGTTATGAGCCCGACGAGCTACCAGACTGCTCTATCCCGCGTCCGGTAAAGAAGTGTATTGAATCCGAAGATTCAAATGGATGGGGTAGAGGGACTCGAACCCCCGAATGACTGGACCAAAACCAGTTGCCTTACCACTTGGCGATACCCCATTTGGCATAAACTCGTTCCGTTTATGTGGGCAGAATTATAACAGCAAATTTTACTCTTGTCAAGAGTAAAAAGCTGTTTTTTTATACTTTTTTTTACAAAACAAATATACTTTACTCTATGGCACTTTGTAACTCTTTTGCTGTTGTTACAAACCTGGCTCCTTTGACTGTACCGTTTGATAGAGTTACTACCATAATATAATCTTTGTACTTACTGTTTTTAAAGCCCTCTGAGATCTTTTCATCTCTTATTAGATAGATAGAGTATTTATGCTTTTTTAGATCAGGTAACGCCATATATTTAAGTATCATAGATGGCATTCCACTAACATCAGCTACAAATACAGTATGCTTTTTTGTTAGATAATCATTAGGCTTTGTATTTAAATACTCTTTTACCAAATGTCCTGTTGACTTGGCAAATACAAATATAATCTTTTTTGTATCTGGTTTGATTGTACCTGTCTTGTCAAATTGATCTTTTAGTGTGACACTTTTAATTGGTTTGCCAACTACAATATTGGGTGCAATGACTCCTGAATTAATTTCTATAGTAGGCTTCTCTTCTACCTTGCTACTGCAACCACTTAGAAGTACTACTGAAAAAATAAGTACTATTTTAAAGATACTTTTCATTTAAATTCCTTTTGTTTTGATATAGATTCTCATTATATGAGATTCAAATTGTAGCACACTTATAATAATAGATGTATCTGTCTGCTCTTATAGATACTAGAAGCATTAGTTATTGCTAGATATTGTATAATGCAATCAAAATAATTTTTAAGTACAATCTGTTGTACTCTACTTTTTTAGGAGCATAGATGAGTAGTATAGATTACAAAAGTGAAATAAAAAGACTGAAAGAGAGTCTTGATGTAACAGTAGTAGCACACTTCTATCAAAGAGATGAAGTATTTGAGATGGCTGATATTACAGGTGATAGTTTGGAGTTGGCTAGAAAATGCAAAGCCGATCCAAAAGAGTGGGTAATATTCTGTGGTGTAGGTTTTATGGGTCAAAGTGTCAAAATTATAGCCCCTCAAAAAAGAGTATTGATGCCAAAAGTTGCCTGTTGTGCAATGGCTAGAATGATAGACAGCAGCTACTATGATGATACAATCAAATGGATCAAAGAGCATGGAGTAGAACCAGATGAACTAATGCCAATTACCTATATCAATTCAGATGCTACTGTAAAAGCCAAAGTTGGTGAAATGGGTGGTATGGTATGTACCAGTTCAAATGCAGTTAAAATCATAAAACAGGCTCTCCAAAGTGGCAAAAAAATATTTTTTGTACCAGATAGATGTCTTGGACAAAATATAGCCAATATGATGGGATTAAAATCCTGTATAGCAGGAAAAAAAGATTGCGATCCAAAAGAGGCTGATATTATATGTTTTGATGGATTTTGTTCGGTTCATCAACTATTTACTGTAGATGATGTAGAGTTTTACAGACAAAAATATCCTGATATAAAGATAGCAGTCCACCCTGAGTGCGATCCAAGAGTGGTAGAGGTAGCAGATTTTAGTGGTTCTACATCACAACTTATCAAGTATGTAGCTTCACTGGATAAAGATCAAAAAGTAGCCGTCGGTACAGAGTATAATCTGGTACAAAGAATGAGAGAAGAGAATACATTTGTACTATCTTCAACCAAACCAGAGTGTCCAACTATGAATGAAACAACACTCCAAGATTTATACTACACACTAAAATCCATAGAAGACAATAAACCAATCAATGAGATATTTGTAGATGAGAATGTAACCCACTATGCCAATTTGGCACTTGAGAGAATGTTAGCTATCAAATAAAGGTGAAATATGAAAGTCGTACAGATGCTCAAAGAGGAGTTTATCAGAGCAATGGTAATGGAGGATGTAGGCAGAGGAGATCTCTTTGCCAGAATCACAGACTCCAAAGAGGTAAAAGCTTATGTAAAAGCAAAAAGTGACGGAGTATTTGCAGGTAGAGAGTATATTGAACCATTTGAGAGAATGTTTGATCTCGATTTTACCTGGTTTATAGATGACGGAGAGAAGTTTAGCCATGGTGATAGACTATTTGAATTAACAGGTGACTCCAGACAGATATTATCACTAGAAAGAAGTATTTTGGATATTGCTCTTCATGCCAGTTCAATTGCTACAATGACCAATAAATTTGTAGAAAAAATATCAGATTATGATTGCAAACTGTTAGATACCAGAAAAACACGCCCAATGCTCAGAGAGTTTGAAAAGTATGCAGTCAGATGTGGTGGCGGAACAAACCATCGTATGGGACTTGATGACTGCTTGATGCTCAAAGATACACATTTACAGACTATAGATAATTTACACTCATTTATGCATGATATTCGCAAAAAGATACCATTTACATCCAAAATAGAGATAGAGTGCGAGAATATAGATATGGTAAAACATGCCATAGAGGCAGGAGCTGATATTATAATGTGTGATAATATGACTCCTGATGAGATAAAAGAGGTCGTAGAGTACAAAAATGCCTACTATCCTCATATTCTCATAGAAGCCAGTGGAAATGTAACTTTAGAGAAAGTAGAAGAGATAGCAAAAACAGGAGTTGATGCTATAAGCACAGGCAGTATAGTACACCAAGCTCAATGGCCAGATCTATCTATGAAGGTTGAATGTGAATGGAATACCAAATAGCATAAGAGATGAGTTTAAAAGAGTAATAAAAGATTACAAAGCTATTACTATTTTACCACATACCGAACCAGATGGTGATGCAATCGGTACTGCTTTGGGGTTATATAATACTCTAAAGAGTATAAACAAAAGTGTAGAGGTAGTATCTGTAGGAGTACCCAAAAATCTTGATTTTTTGAGTGGTTACAGCAAAATAAAGAGCAAATCCCAATTTAGAGATTCACTTGTAATCACTTGTGATACATCAGATATTGACAGAGTATCTATAGATATTACAAACAGGGTTGTTATAAATATAGATCACCACAAAACAAACAGTATGTATGGTACTCTAAACATAGTAAATCCTAATGCACCTGCCTGTTCACTTGTAGCTTATGAGTTGATAAAAGATATATTTGAGATTCCTGCAAGTGGATATGAGGCATTTTATACCTCTTTAGTGAGTGATACAATCTTTTTTCAAACCCAAAATACAGACAAAAATACATTCAAATATGCGTGTGAATTTATAGATGGTGGAGCCAAACCAAATTATATATCCCAAATGCTAAATCGCCACTCACTATCTTCTATTAGATTAAGAGGCAAGGTATATGAGAGTATGAGACTCTACTCAAATGGAAAGATAGCTTCAGTAGCAATAGATTCCAAAACCATAAAATCGTGTGGAGCTGACAATAGTGATATTGTAGGTATAGCAGATCAACTCTGTTCACTATATAGTGTAGAGTTTGCAATAGTTGCATATGAGAGTAATGGGGGGTGCAAAGTATCTATTCGCTCAAAAAGCAAATCTATATTATCTATTGTTCAAAAGTTTGGGGGTGGAGGTCATATCTATGCAGCTGGATTTTTTACACAAAAAAAATGCCAGAATATAATAGAAAATCTTATTATAGAATTAAATACTCTTTTGTAAATAAAAGCTATACTTCCTACTGAATCCTAAAGGCATATAATTCAATCCCCCTATGGGGGATAATAGGAAGTTAGAATGGAATAAAACAGTTATTTTACTGCTATATCTCTTTTTTTCTTTTCTGCTACTTTTTCAAATGTAATAGTCAATCTACCATTTTCATATTTAGCTTCTATACTGTCTCTATCTATATCATCTGGTAGATATATACTTCTGGCATATTTGCCAAATGCACTCTCCAT
>JAMOSA010000182.1 GCA_027063325.1 Campylobacteraceae bacterium | reverse complement strand
AAAAACCAAAAAAGTTGCCCCATACTCAAGAGTAAAACCTCTAATCAAAATGCAGTTAAAGCAGCAAAAATATGTACAAAAGCTTATGAAGAGAGCAAAAATAGATTATAATCCAAAAACTGCCAAAAAGAAATAACAATATATTCAGGGAGAGAAGATGAGCAAAAAAATTTCAGACTATGTAAAAGCCGGTGTTGCAACCGGTGATGACCTGCAAAAGATTTTTGAGATAGCAAAAGAGCAAGAGTTCGCAATTCCTGCTGTAAATGTGGTGGGTACAGACTCTATAAATGCTGTAATGGAAGCAGCAGCAAAGGTAAACTCCCCTGTAATTATACAATTTAGCAATGGAGGAGCATCTTTTTATGCCGGTAAGGGTATAGACAGCAACAAAGGTGCCATTCTTGGAGCAATTAGTGGAGCAAAGCATGTACACCAGTTGGCCGAAGCTTATGGTATCCCTGTAATACTGCATACAGATCATGCCGCTAGAAAACTGCTTCCATGGATTGACGGATTATTAGAAGCCAGTAAAGATCATTATGAAAAGTATGGTAAACCTCTCTTTTCATCTCATATGATAGATTTATCCGAAGAACCGTTAGAGGAGAATTTAGCCACTTGTCAAGAGTATCTAAAGATAATGGATAAGCTGGATATGACACTAGAGATTGAACTTGGAATTACAGGTGGAGAGGAAGATGGTATAGACAATACCCATGTAGATAATGCTTCACTATATACTCAACCCAAAGAGGTCTGCGAAGCGTATGAAAAGCTTAGTGCAATTAGTCCAAGATTTACAATAGCAGCATCATTTGGTAATGTACATGGAGTATATAAACCTGGTAATGTAAAGTTAGAGCCAAAAATTTTGGATAATTCACAAAAGTATATAGAGCAAAAACACAATACCCCCAAAAAGCCTGTAAGCTTTGTATTCCATGGAGGCAGTGGTTCATCTCCTGAAGAGATCAAAGAGGCAATTGGTTATGGTGTAGTAAAGATGAATATAGATACTGATACCCAATGGGCATTTTGGGAAGGGGTAAAAGATTATACACAAAAGTATCATGACTATTTACAGGCTCAAATAGGTAACCCAGAGGGTGATGATAAACCAAACAAAAAGTATTATGACCCAAGAAAGTGGCTAAGAGCAGGTGAAGAGAGTATGAGAGACAGAGTTATCAGAGCATTTGAAGAGTTGAACTGTATAGACAGATTCTAAAAGTATGACAGCTGTTCTTCAAAGAGTCAAAAGTTCATCTGTATGGGTGGATTCAACAGAGGTAGCCTCTATAGAGAGGGGCTACAATATATTGCTTGGTATATTCAAAGATGATACATCCAGTGATATAGATAAGCTTGTAAACAAAATTCTAAAACTTCGTATCTTTGCCGATGAGTGTGGCAAGATGAATCTAAATATTACTCAAGTAGATGGAAGCATACTGGTTGTAAGCCAATTTACACTTACAGCAAATACAAAAAAAGGTAACAGACCCAGCTTTGACAGTGCTATGAATCCAAAAGATGCCAAAGTACTCTACAAAGAGTTTTGCTACAAACTATCACAATCAATTGAGGTAAAAGAGGGTATATTTGGAGCCATGATGCAAGTTGAAATTATAAATGATGGCCCAGTTACCATTATTTTGGATTCCAAAGAGTTATAAAACTATAAAGGGAGAGTATGAGTCTAAAAGATAGAATCAAAAATGATATAAAAGAGGCTATGAGAGCCAAAGATACACAAAAAAGAGATACACTGAGAAATCTAAGTGCTGCAATAAAGCAGATTGAAGTTGATGAAAGAAGAGAGCTTAGTGATGCTGATGTAGAGAAGATTTTGCAAAAGTATGTAAAGCAAAGAGAAGATGCTCTGTCTCAATTCAAAGAAGTAGGCAGAGATGATTTGGTAGCAAAAGAGGAAGCTGAACTTAAGTTGGTTCGTTCATATCTGCCAGAACCATTAAGTGATGAAGAGTTGGAAAATATTATCAAAGAGATAATAGAGCAAACCGGAGCTTCATCTATGAAGGATATGGGTAGAGTTATGAAAGAGGCAAGAGATGCCATAGGCAGTAGAGCAGATGGTGGAAGAATAAGTGCTTTGGTAAAAAAGTTGCTATCATAAGTTTAACTTAATATTTAGCTTGGTAACATAAAGAAGTATTAACAAAATCAAAAAAGGAGTGAAGTGTATATGAAAAAGAGTGTAAGCATTATAGCAGCAGCCGTATTAATGAGTGGATTGGCATTGGCAAAAGAGGTAAAAGTGGGTGTAGTATTACCTCTGACTGGTCCAATTGCGGCATTTGGACAAACCAGTAATGATGGTTTACAGATTGCTTATGAACAAAACAATAAATTAAAAAATGGTGATACTGTAAAATTGATTGTATTAGATGATAGAGGAGATAAGGTAGAAGCAGCTACTGCTGTAAAAAGACTACTAGATAAAGATGGTGTAACTGTAATATTGGGTGAGGTTGCATCTGGTAACTCTATGGCAATGGCTCCAGTAGCAGAAAGAGCGAAAACTCCTATGATTACACATGCTTCTACAAACCCTAGAGTGACAAAGGGTAAAAAGTATGTAACAAGAGCATGTTTTATAGATCCATTCCAAGGTGCTGTAATGGCTAAATATGCACTCGATAATGGTATGAAGACAGCGGTAGTTGTAACTGATGCCAAGCAAGATTATTCAGTAGGATTGGCAAAAGCATTCAAAAAAGCATACACCAAAGGTGGTGGTAAGATACTAAAAACTG
Source organism: Campylobacteraceae bacterium (assembly GCA_027063325.1). Taxonomy (GTDB): domain Bacteria; phylum Campylobacterota; class Campylobacteria; order Campylobacterales; family Sulfurovaceae; genus Nitratifractor. Next base: position 8,789 of record JAMOSA010000182.1, on the reverse strand, counting down.
TACTTATAAATTCAGGTGACAAAGATTTTAATGCACAGGTATCTACAATCAAGGCTGCAAATCCATCTATTATTGCATTTACAGGTTACTATCCTGAAGCTGCACTACTTGTAAAACAAGCCAGAGCAATGGGTGTAAATGTCCCTTTTATTGGTGCTGATGGTGTAGGATTCCCAGAGCTTGTAAAGATTGGCGGAAAAGCGGCTGAAGGATTTATGTACACAGACCACTTCAATGAAGCTGCAGCAAGTTCACCAGAAGCCAAAGCTTATGTAGAGGCATATCACAAAAAATATAACAAAACTGCTGACTCAATGGGTGCACTAGCTGCTGATGCTTATGGTATGATACTCTCTGCTATGAATAAATGTATAGATGAAGGTAAAGCATCTGATGACAAAGAGTGTATCAACCAAAACCTAAGAAATACAAAGGGTTACAAAGGTATTACTGGTGTTATCAATATAGACAAAAATGGTAATGCAGTAAAATCTGCTGTAATTAATGAAGTAAAAGATGGCAAGTTTGAGTATAAGACTACTGTAAATCCTTAGTATCCTCTTTGGTTACACCCTTTTGGGTGTAGCTTCTGTCTGACAAATATTTCAAATATACTTCACTTTAAAATTATTATTACCCTTTTATGGTATGATAAGTACGAAATATAATATTAATCAAAATCAAAACTATTTCTAACCAAAACTTCAAAACAAGGGTTCTGAATGGACTTTTCTACATTTTTGCAACAGATTGTTAATGGTGCCAGTTTGGGAAGTATGTATGCACTCATAGCTATCGGTTATACTATGGTGTATGGAGTCTTGAGGCTTATTAACTTCGCTCATGGTGATATAATGATGGTTGGTGCATTTATGACATATCTTGCTACAAGTATGGGTATGCCATTTGGTATTGCTGTACTCTTTGGAATATTGGTATCTGTAGCAGTTGGAATACTCACAGACAAAGTTGCCTACAAACCACTAAGAGATGCTCCAAAGATTTCACTGTTGATTACAGCAATTGGTATCAGTTTTTTACTGGAAAATCTATTTAATGTACTCTTTGGTGGAGTTCCCAGAGCATTTGATGCACCTGAATATTTGACCAAAGTACTGCATCTTGGTGAAATATATCTGCCTGTTACAGTCATAATAATACCAATAGTAACTGTATTTATTTTAACTTCAGTACTGTGGGTACTGTACAGAACAAAGTATGGTATGGCTATCAGGGCTTTGGCATTTGATATACCTACTGTCAAATTGATGGGAGCAAATGCAGATTCGATTATTACTATTGTATTTATATTAGGTTCAGCCCTAGCAGCTGTAGGTGGTATATTCTATGCTATCAGTTACCCATCAATTGATCCGTTAATGGGTGTAATTGTAGGACTCAAAGCATTTGCTGCTGCAGTTTTGGGTGGTATTGGAAGTGTAACAGGAGCTGTAATTGGTGGGTTTATATTGGGATTTACAGAGATTTTTGTAGTAGCACTCTTTCCCGAACTTGGTGGATACAAAGATGCTTTTGCATTCTTCTTTTTGATTTTGGTGCTTCTGTTTAGACCTACTGGAATTATGGGTGAAGACTTGGAAAGAAGCAGGTTTTAGGAGAAAATGATGAAGAGTACTATAATAAAATCATTATTGATTATATCTACACTTATGTTTATATATTATGCTCATAGCCATTTTGATTCATATACACTAAGTATATTGAACAATATTGGTATATTTGCCATATTGGCTCTAAGTTACAATCTCATAAATGGTGTAACTGGTCAATTTTCACTGGAACCAAATGGATTTGTTGCAATTGGTGCTTATATGACAGCACTCTTTTTAATTCCAACAGATACAAAAATAGATATGTTTGCACTAGTTGATCCAGCTCCAGTAGTATTACAGATGAAAGCCAACTTTTTACCTGCAATATTGGCTGGTGGAGTAGCAGCTGCATTTATAGCCTTGATGCTCTCTTTTCCTGTATTTAGAGTAAGAGGTGACTATCTGGCTATCGTAACGCTTGGATTTGGATTTATTATCAGAATATTTGCTATAAACAATCCAGAATATACAAATGGTTCTTTGGGACTCAATGATATACCAGACAGTGCAAATTTTCTTTGGATAGGAACTATTGCACTCATTACATTTATTGTAATGATACATATTGTATATTCAAAGTATGGCAGAGCTATGAAGGCTGTTAGAGATGATGAAGATGCAGCATTGGCAATGGGTATAAATACATTTCGTATAAAGACAACTGCATTTATGACAAGTGCATTCTTTGAGGGTATCGGTGGTGGATTATTGGCATCTTTCCTTACTACCATATCACCAGATCAATTTACTTTCCTTCTTACATTTCAATTACTTATTATCATAGTACTTGGAGGACTTGGCAGTATGAGTGGTACACTACTTGCTACCATACTTGTAATGGGTAGTATGGAGTGGCTTAGATTTTTGGATGATGATATGGTTATTTTTGGTATGCACACCGGCGCCCATCCTGGTATGAGAATGGTAATATTTGCAATACTGCTTATTATTATGATGTTGTTTGCAAGAAGAGGTCTGTTTGGAGATAGAGAATTAGGTGATATACTCAAGCTAAAATTCTCAAAAAGGGAAGATAATGCAAAATGATATTTTAAAAATCGAGAGTGTAACTATGCGTTTTGGCGGAGTTACTGCAATAGATAATCTCTCATTCTCACTTAAAGAGGGAGAGATATATGGTTTGATTGGTCCAAACGGAGCTGGTAAAACAACAATATTTAATATCATTACAGGCAACTATATACCAACAGAGGGCAAAATTATATTTGATGGCGAAGATATAACAGGTACAAAACCGGACAAAGTGGTATATAAAGGTATAGCAAGAACCTTTCAAAATATCAGACTCTTTAAGAGTATGAGTGTACTTGAAAATATTCTCATAGGATTTCATGATCAGATAAACTATACATATATTGAGGCTATATTGAGGCTTCCTAGGTATTTTGGCAATGAAAAGAGAATAAAACAAAAAGCTATGGATATACTTGAAGAGTTTGGAATAGCCAAGTTTGCAAACCATAATGCAACAGCTTTGAGTTATGGAAATCAACGAAAAGTAGAGATTGCCAGAGCAGTAGCAACCAATCCAAAACTACTCCTACTAGATGAACCAGCTGCTGGAATGAATCCTATTGAGACTGAGGATTTATCAAACATTATCCATAAAATCAAAAAAGATTACAATTTGACAATACTGCTTATTGAACATGATATGAAGTTTGTAAATGCTATGTGTGACAGAGTAACTGTACTTGATTATGGAGAAAAGATATTTGATGGAAAACCTGCTGATGCTATTGTTGATGAAAAGGTAGTAGCAGCTTATTTGGGAGATTTTAAACATGCTTGATATAAAAAATCTACAAGTCTATTATGGTGTAATATCTGCTGTCAGAGGTATAGATATAAATGTATCTGCCAATACAATAGTAACTTTGATTGGTTCAAATGGTGCAGGGAAGACATCTACACTAAATGCTATTGTAAATTTGATAAAGAAGTCTGGTAAAGTAATATTTAACGGAACAGATATTACAAAACACCCTACACACAAAATTGTAAAAGAGGGATTATCACTGGTACCTGAGGGTAGAAGAGTATTTATAAATTTGAGTGTTGATGAGAATCTCAGAATGGGAGCTTTTAATAATGATGAGCAGTTTGAGACCCAAAGAGACAAGATGTATGAACTCTTTCCAAGACTCTCTGGAAAAAGAGATCAATTGGGTGGTACACTCAGTGGAGGAGAGCAACAGATGTTGGCAATTGCTAGAGCATTGATGGCTGAACCCAAAATGCTGATGCTTGATGAACCAAGCCTGGGATTGGCTCCAAAGATTGTAGGAGAGGTATTTGAGATTATTACAGAGCTAAAGACAAAGATGCCAATACTCCTAATAGAACAGAATGCCTTTGCAGCTTTGCAGATAGCTGATTATGGGTATGTACTGGAAAATGGAAGAATAGCACTAAGCGATAAAGCTTCCTCTTTGTTAGGCAATGATGAAGTCAGACAGAGATATTTGGGTGGTTGATAATTGATATTATTACACTCTTTGGAGCAATATAAAAATGGTATAATAATTATATGGTGGCAATATATGAAGGTTGGAGTCATAATAACTCCTCCTGTATTCTTTATTGCACTTTTGGGATTGTTGTAAATTATACTCATCTTATAATATAGAATTAAAAGAGAGTAGACTATTATCTACTTGATACTCTTTATTATGATGTTTTTAATTCTTTCACACTCATTTTGTAAATGAGAAAGATCTTTGCTGTTGTCTATTACCCATGTAGCTAAATCTCTCTTTTTTTCTATATCAAGTTGGGATTTTATTCTAAGTACTGCCTCTTGTTGGGTTAGATTGTCTCTTTTTATTACTCTTTGAAGTTGAATTTCAAATGGAGCATAGACTACTACCGAATAATCAATAGGGTAGTTTTTGGTTTCAAAAAAGAGTGGAATATCTATAAAATATGGTTTTTTGAAGCTATCTTGATAGTGGCTTTGTCTGGTTATTTCATCTTTGATTAGAGGGTGAAGTATAGATTCCAACTCTTTTTTGGCTTCTTTATTGGCAAAGATATATCTACCTAACTCTTTGCGTTTGACTTTGCCACTATTGTCAATATACTCTTTGCCAAAAGTATTGGCAATAGTAGTGCTTTGTTCATTTAGTACCTGATGAGCTATAGCATCAGCATCTATTGCCCTAAATCCATATAGACTCATCAGGGATTTTACAGTACTCTTGCCTGTTGCTATACCACCTGTTAGTGCAACTGCATACTCAAAAGCCATTATCTTTTTATAATCCCCAAATACTCTTTGTTTATAAATGTTGGCATTTGAAATGCAGAGATTGCTATATCACTGTTATAATACTCAAATCCATCAGTCAAATCTGCTCTTTGTAGATGTATATCTGCTGTAGGGTGATAGAATCTACTAGCTAGTACCATATACTCTGTTGCCATTATACCATCTTTCATACTCTCATATCTATATGGCATAACTATACGATATATTGCACCTATTTGATTGAGTTCATCTTTGGCATTTTGATTATCCAGTACCAGATTGGACATAACAGAAGCTATTACACCTTTGCTCTCAAGATGCTTTGATACCTCTATCCAAAAATCTCTTCTACTGCCCATATTAGAGGCTATAATAATTACATCAAAATTACTCTCTTCAAGCTTTTGTAACTTTTTTACCATATCAGTATCACTATCTAATATATGGATAATATCCAGTGACAGATTGTATTTTGACAACTCTTTATCTATATTTTCACAACCACCAACTACCAATATCTTTTGTGGCATCTGATGTGTACACATAGGTATATGAACCAACATCTCATCTTTTATAAAATGGTACTTTTGCATAACTTACCTCGTATTACAATTTTGGCGATTGTAACACAAAAGAGGTCAAAAAAGTTTAAACTCTACAAAATTGGATAAATTTACTCCGATTTATATTAAAATAGTTACATATAGATATGGTATGATTATGTACTGTTATATAAAAAGGTAATATATGGATAGAGATATACTCATAAATTCACTTTACTTTAGACATGCCTGTAAAGTATTTGACAGAGATAAAAAAGTTGACAAAGAGAGTCTTGAGTTGATACTTGAATCAGCAAGATTGGCACCTTCATCATTTGGCATGGAGCCTTGGAGATTTGAAGTTATTTGTAATAAAAGCTTAAAAGAGCAGTTAAAACCACACTGTTGGAACCAAAATCAAATCACAAATTGCAGTCATCTAATAGCCATAATTGCTACTACAAAGGCTCCTACCCAAATAGAGTATATAGAATCAATGTTTGCACGAAGAGGTTTATCTACAGAAGCAACAAAAGCATATGTGGATAGATATTTAGATTATATAAATAATTTGGATTCTGTTACAGAGTGGGTTAAAAGACAGTGTTATATAGCTTCATCTCATATGATGGTATATGCTTCACTCCTGGGTATAGACACCTGTCCAATAGAGGGATTTGACAAAGATGGTGTAAACTCTACCTTGGAGCTTGATACCAATATAGAAGAGATAGCATTGCTTTTGCCTATAGGTTATCGCAAAAATTCCAAGAATCCGCCAAAAGCAAGAAAGAGGTTTGAAGATGTAATCACCTTTGAGGGGTGCTGACTCTTACTGCTTTCATTTTTGGTAAGAGTACTTTTTAATGACTCCAATTCATATATTTAATGTAAGCTTATTATATATAGTTAAATATTAAATTATTTCTGTTTATCAATAAAAATTTGATATTTTATATATATATAAGATTAAAAGGAGTGAAGATGAGGAGTCTATTTGTTTTATTCCTTTTTATAGGATTTATAAGAGCTAATATAACTTTGATTGATTCCAGCTTTGAAGTGCCTGTTATCAGTTCAGACTGGAGCTATGTAGATGCAGATAATGTTCCTGGTTGGCACACAACAGCCAGTGATAATCTTATGGAATTTTGGCAAGATGGCTTTCAGAGAGTCAATGCATATCATGGCAAACAGTTTGCAGAAATTGATGCTACTCAAATAGCTTCTATATATCAAGATATTACTACAACTCCAGGGGCAATACTCTATTGGCATATAGCACATCGTGGTAGAGGTGGTGTAGATACAGCAGAGATGGATATAGGATCCCCTGGAAATACCAATTTTCAAAAAATTATGCAAACTGGTTCTGATGATTGGAAGGTATATGAAGGAGCTTACAGAGTACCTGATGGTCAAACTACTACCAGATTTTTATTTAAGGCTGTAAGTTCAGCTGGTGGAGCTTCATATGGTAATTTTGTTGATAATTTTATAGTACAAGAGGAGATGGCAAATAATGATTACTATACAGTTCGTTCTGGTTCTAGGCTAAATGCAAATCTATTGGATAATGATATAGGTGCAGGTATGAGTGCATCTATAGATACAGATCCAAGCAATGGAAGTGTTACACTAAATAGTGATGGAATATTTACTTATAAGCCTAATAACGGGTTTATTGGATATGACTCTTTTACTTATATTATGACAGATGAGAAGGGTTATACATTTAATGCTACTGCTTATATTCATGTGCTTGACAATACATTGATAGCTGAATACAGATTTGATGAGTGTGGCTTTGATCATAGTATAGGTGATGTATTGGATAATACAATCAATAGACTTCATGGAACTTCTTATGGAGATACTACAATATCTAGTGATTCAATTATATGTAACAGTATATCATTTGATGGAGATGGAGATTATGTAGAGGTTCCACACAATGATAAATTTAATGTAAATAACAAAAGTTTTACTGTTATGTTTTGGTTATATACAAATAGAGATAGAGGTGGAATTTTATCAAAGGCTGATATAGATAATAACAAAGGATTTTTAGTATCTATGGAGCAGAAGTACCCTTTTCTTCCACCTTTTTTCAATGATTATTTCATATACTTCAAGTTTAATGACAAAGCTTATGGTTTGAATCTTGATGAAAACAAGTGGTATCACATAGCTTTTGTATTTAAAAAAAGAAGTACAAAACTTTATGTATATGTAAATGGGGAAGATGTAAGTGATGGAGGATTGGATGTTGGTAGTACTTTAGATGATGCAACAGATAAACCTTTTTTAATGGGTTATGATGATAAGTTTGGATACTATCAAGGAAAGTTGGATGAGGTAAAAATTTTCAAAAGAGCTTTGAACAAAAATAAAATAAAAACTGCTTATGATAATGAAAAAGATGGTAAAAATTGGGATACAGGTGAAGATAGGGTATGTAATACCTGTTTGTGTATAATTGATGCAAACAGTGGAGCATTAGTAAACTTTGCAGCTGATTTTAGATTGATGGATAGTAATGATACAGAAGTATTAAACTATTTGGGTGGTGCATTTGGAAGCAATTATGGAAGTGATTGGAGGATGTGGAGAAGAGATTATGATACAAGCAGATCAAACTATGCTTATTATCACTATATGCAAAGTGACGAGAGTTTGGAGTATGGTAAAGCATACTGGATAAAAAACTATACAGATAGTAATGTATCATATGGATATACTTTAAAATCATTTGACTTTAACGCAACAGCAGATGAGTATCCAAGCTGTAGATCAGACAATGGTAAGTGTGCTATTGTAGATTTGGTTTCTCCAAACGGTACTGATAGAGATGGTCCGTATATATATACTATGGCATCATTTCCTATCTCAAAACCAGTTCCCTGGTCGAAAGTTACAGTATTGATTGATGGTAAAGCTTACACTCCTGTTGATGCCGCAAAGCTAAACTCTCTTTTTAACTCTACTATATGGAGATTTGATAAGGATGAATATAATAGTAAAGGATATACAACCATAGTTCCAGAGGGAGTAGGGGTACCTACTACAATAGATCCATGTTATGGATATTTTGTAGAGTTAAATATAAATGCAGCTGGTAAAAAAGTTCAGTTGCTTATACCTCAAGAGTAAGGAGGCTATTATGAGAATATTTCTATTTCTATTTTTATTGGTTATAAATGTATATGCTATTGCTCCAACAAAAGAGAGTGTAACAAGACTCTATGTAGCTACTTTTGACAGAGCTCCAGATAGTGATGGATTAAATTATTGGGTTGCAGATTCCAATTTAACTCTGGAGCAGATTGCACAAAGTTTTTTTGATCAAAATGAGACAAAGAG
>JAMOSA010000181.1 GCA_027063325.1 Campylobacteraceae bacterium | reverse complement strand
ATGGTAATGCAGTATTTGAAGGTACTAGAGCTTATCAAACCAAAGATGGTCTTGCAATTTTTAGACTTGAAGATCACTGCAAAAGACTCTACAATTCAGCCAAAATTGTAGCAATAGATCCAAATATAGATTATGAAACAGTAAAAGAGGCTCACATAGAGTTACTTAGAGTAAATGATTTTAAAGAGAATGTTTATATAAGACCACTTATATATTTGGGTTATGGAGTAATGGGTCTTTATCACAAAAAAGCTCCTGTAAATACTATGATAGCAGCCTGGGAGTGGGGTGCATATCTTGGTGATGAAGGTTTAGAAAATGGTATCAAGGTATGTACATCTTCAATTACTAGAAATCCAAACAGAAGTACATTTGGCAAAGCAAAAGCAGCAGCAAATTATCTAAATAGCCAAATGGCAAAATATGAAGCTATAGAGAATGGATATGAAGAGGCTTTGATGCTTGATGAGAATGGTTTTGTAGCTGAAGGAACCGGTGAATGCCTCTTTATAGTAAGAGATGGCAAACTAATAAGTCCTCCAAATGATAATTCACTTGAGTCTATCACTCAAGCTACGGTACTTGAACTTGCCAAAGAGATGGGTATAGAGATAGAGCGTAGAAATATAACAAGAGATGAGATATATATATGTGATGAAGCATTTTTAACTGGAACTGCTGCTGAAGTTACACCAGTAAATTCACTCGATCACAGAGTAATTGGAAATGGCAAAAGAGGAGAGATGACAAAAGTATTGCAAGAGGCATACTTTGATGTTGTATATGGTAAAAATGAAAAGTATAAACACTATTTGACTTATATTTAAACTATCAAAAACTCTAACTCTTTGGGGATACTCTCCCCAATAATAAATAATTTTAAAAAGGAATATATATGCCAGCTGATATGAATGACTATTTCAAAAAGCGTACACCAAATCAATCTCCTCCTAAAAAGGAGAATAATAACAATACTACACCACCATACCAGTCGCCACTTAATGGTAGTAACAATAAACTGGTAAGTCTGTTGATAATAGCAGCTACAATATTGGTAATCTTTTTGCTATTTAAACCATTTACTATCATAAATTCAGGTCAAGTTGGTATCAAAATAGTTACAGGTAAATTCCAAGATAAGCCATTAGAACCTGGATTACACTTTTATATACCAATATTTGAAAAGATTATCCCAGTAAATACCCGTGTAAGAATGATTACATACAGTAATGAGGAAAAACCAATGTCTTCAGATGGGTATGCAGGATATGAAGGTGGTGGACTCAGGCAAAATCCTGCTATTAGAGTAATGGATAGCAGAGGTCTTTATGTAGATATAGATTTAGCAGTCCAATACCACCTAAGACCACAATCTGCACCAAAAACAATTGCTACATGGGGAACAGCTTGGGAGAATAAGATAATAAATACAAAAGTTAGAGAGATAGTTAGAGATGTAATAGGCAAATATCCAGCAGAACTGCTACCTCAAAAAAGACAAGAGATAGCCAAAGAGATTCAGGAGAAACTTAGAGAAAGGGTAGATTCAATTGCCGGAAAGCCTGTTGTACTTGATTCAATAGAGCTTAGGAATATAACACTTCCTAAAAAGATTCAAACCAAAATAGAAGAGCTTCAAGCTGAAAAGCAAAATGTAATGATAGCTGAACAGCAAAAAGAGAGAGCCAAAAGAGAAGCTGAAAGAAAAGCTGAAATTGCAAGAGGTGAAGCACAGAAAAAGAGAATTGAGGCTCAAGG
>JAMOSA010000180.1 GCA_027063325.1 Campylobacteraceae bacterium | reverse complement strand
AAATACAGTTTTGGTAATTAAGGTAATTTAAGTGGAATCTATTCTTGATAATTTGACAACTTATGGTTATATAATATTGGCTTTTTACTCTTTTGGCGGTGGTATGGTAGCACTTGTGGGTGCTGGAGTATTGTCAGCTTTGGGCAAGATGGATATAGCAACATCTATTTTGGTAGCTACACTGTTTAACTTTTTGGGTGATACAGTTTTGTTTTATCTGGCTCAAAGCAATAAAAAAGATGTGATGAAATATATGCAAAGACACAAAAGAAAGATAGCTTATACCAATCTTTTGATGCGCAAATATGGCTCTTTGGTTGTATTTATACAAAAATATATTTATGGTGTAAAGACTCTGGTACCTATTATTATGGGATTATCAAAATATGATTTGCGAAAATTTACCATACTTAATATATTTGCATCTATTATATGGGGAGTTGTAGTAGGAGTTGGAAGTTATTATTTCTCTTCAATTGCAAAAGAGATATTTTTCAAATGATAAATACAACCTCTTCTGTACTCTTTAGAATAGTTCTGTGGATAGTATTGATTGTAGGTGAAATATTTGCAGGAGTATATATCGATATGCTGTATTTCAAAGATATATTTCTAAACCCTTTTTGGCATATCATATCATTTGTTACAGGATTTGTTTTATTGAAACTGGCATTCAAATCAGCCTCAAGAGGTGGCAAAGAGTTGGCAAAAAGCGGTAGAAGCAAAAATTTGCCAAGACTTGAGACTGACAAATTGGTAACAAGCGGTATATACCAAAAGATGAGACACCCTATGTTGCTTGGTCTTACTCTCTTACCTCTTGCTATTGCATTTTTGACAGGATTGGTCAGTGCAATAGTATTGATTGCTCCTTTGGAGATGATCTTTATAATAGTTATGGTTTTGACTCTTGAAGAGAGAGAGTGTAGAGTAAAATTTGGTAATGAATATATAGAGTATGCTTCAAAGGTACCTCCTGTTTGCTTAAAAACAGAGTGTTTAAAAGAGTTGTTTGGATTTAAATAAAAATCTTAATATATTCTGCTTTAAGGTCAGTAATAAACTGTTATAATGCGATATTAACTTTGAGCCAAGATATTGTATTCTCCAAAGGTAAAGAGTAAGGGATTGTCAATGATAAAAAGAGTGAGTATAGGTATTATAATCTTTTTAGTGGCTATAGTACTTGTAATTGGTACAGGTATCGGTCAAAGAGTTGTTATTATACCTATTGCCAACAGTCTATTGAAACAAAAAGTACCAAATCACAATATAGAGATAAAAAAACTCTCACTTGGAGCAAGTTCACTAAAGAGTTTTATAGTAGTAGATAAAACCATAGGTGTAATTGTAGAAGGTCCTGTTCAATGGTTATCACAAGAGTTTGATTTAATGTATAAAGTTGTAGCCAAAAAGATAGAAATTGACGGCAAATTTGTACCCCTTGGATTAAATATTAGAGGTAGACTCTCAGGAGAGAGCAACAATATGAAAGTATCAGGAAAAGGGATACTGCTGGATGCTCAGGCATACTACAGGTTTGGTTTGGTTGAAGGTGTGGTAAAAGGGATAGAAGCGATAGTAAAGGGGGCTGATGTATCACAACTTCTAAACCTTGCAAAACAACCAAATTATGCCAGTGGCAAATTGAATTTGGCTGTTATGTTGCCACTGCTTGATACATCAAATCTGTCAAATGGAAAAGTCGCATTTAGAATATACCAGGGAAAACTCAACAAAGAGTTACTAAAAAGAGATTTCAATATAG
>JAMOSA010000179.1 GCA_027063325.1 Campylobacteraceae bacterium | reverse complement strand
TAGCTTTATATATAGCATCAATAGTATCTACATAGGCAAACCCATCTGGATATGGTGAAAAGTGGGGGGTATGCATAGACTCTTGTCCGGTAGCTTTTACTGTCGTAATTGTTCTACCATGAAAAGAGTGTTTTAGAGTAATTACTTTGTATCTTTTGGTATCAAAGTTGGTTTCACCATATTTTCTGGCAATTTTTAGTGCTGCTTCATTGGCTTCAGCTCCGGAGTTTGCAAAGAAACATCTCATATCATAACCACTTCTTGTTACTATCTCTTTGGCTAAGAGTGCTTGAGGTTCAATGACTTGTAGATTTGATATATGAATAATCTTTTTTGCCTGTTCACATATAGCACTACTTAATTTTTGATTGCCATGTCCTACGCTATTTACACCTATACCACTGGCAAAATCTATATAATCTTGATCCTTCTCATCATACAAAGTAGCTCCAACCCCATATACAAAGTTAGTATAATCTCTTGCATATGAGCTTAGTATATACTCTTTGTCAATACTCTTTAATTCCATAGCTTATCCTTTTTAAAATTATCGATATTATACCAATAACCTCTAATGATTTTAAAAGAGATCAGGCATATTTGGTGGTGGTACCACCTTGGGTCTAATTGGTTTTGGTTTGGGTTTAGTTCCTAAAGCTTTTAGAGGATTTCTCTTTTTGATATAAGCTTTTGTTTTTGGTACATACTTACTTCTTTTTTTGTATCTTTTTTTGATTTTTCTTTGCTTATATCTTTTTTTGACTTTTTTGCGGATCTGCTCTCTTTGTTTTTTTAGTATAGCTTTTATTCGTCTAGTTCTTTGTGTTCTTTTCTTTTTGACTACACTCTGTTTAATTTTTGTTTGTTGCTCTAACTGCTCTTTTTGCTTTTTGGTTAGTGATGGCTCAAGGTATCCCAAATCTACAAGAGAATTTACTATCATTTTAAATGTAGGAACTGCTGATTGTGCTGCAAAATATTTGCGATATTTTTGAGCTTCTATTACAAGAACACCTATTTCATATTTATGACCACTTTTATCATTTGCAAATCCAATAAAGGAGCTATGGTATCTTCTGACATAGTGACCATGTACAGCAATATGTGCTGTACCAGTTTTACCTCCTACTATAAGTCCTGGTATTTTAGCTGCTTTTCCTGTACCTCTTTGGATAACTTGCTTTAAAATATTGTGTAATTTATATGCAGTATCTTTACTAATAACTCTGTAACTACTGTTTATATCATCTAAAACATATCTTTTACCATCATCAGATTCCAAGTAATCAACCAAATGGGGAGTAACTATTATCCCATCATTATTAAACACATTATGAGCTTTTACAAGTTGAATAAGAGTAGCTTGCATTCCATATCCATAAGATTGTGTAGCTCTGTTTACCCTGTTTTCAAGCATCTTGGCTGATCTTATTGAACCAATAGATTCCATAGAGAGATCAATACCACTCTTTTGTGCAAGTCCAAATTTTTTGAGACCATCGTATAGCTGCTTACCTGTTAGCATCCAGCCTATTTGTGTAATTCCTATATTTGAAGAGTGAACTATAATATCAGTAGCATTTAGTGATGCAAATGGATCATCATCACTTATTCCAAATCTTCTGCTAATTCTCATTCTACCATTGTGTGTATTAAACCAACTGTTTGGAGTTACCTTGCCAAGTTCTATTGCAATAGCTAGAGTAATAGGCTTGATAACAGAGCCTGGCTCATATGCATACTCTGTAAACTTTGGATTTAGTTTTGGAATGTCATCTTTTGTAATGTGTTCTGGATTATATCTTTGACTACTGGCAATTGCTAATACTCTACCACTTTTACTCTCCATAACAATTGCTACAATCTCTTTTGCTTCAACAGAAGTTTGCATAGTATCTAAAATATACTCAACTCTTTTTTGCAATCCCATATTGATACTAAGATGCAAAGAGTATCCATCTTTACGAAACTCTCTAACACTACTACCATTTCTGATAATCATACCAGATACATCTCTAAGTCCCTTTACAATACCATCTTTTTTATTTGAGAGATACTTCTCATATCTCTTTTCTAATCCTTTTACACCAACTACTCTGCTATAGCCATCTATTTGTACATTTTTTATATACCCTATTGCAGGTGTCAGAGTATCTCCAAGAGGATATTTACGCTTCTCTCCATTTTCTGCTATGCTAAGTCCATACAGTATCTCTACTCCACGACTATTTTTAACCCTTTTAAATACTTTTAACTTTCTTAGTTTACTGTTTAGTTGCTTTAGATATATAGCAGTACTTGCATCTATAGATTTAGAGAGTACAACTCTACCTCTTTTTGGTTTGCCATTTTTATCTACAAATTTACTTTTTATCTCATCTACACTTATATTACTGTATATGCTAAATAATTTTATAAATAGACTCTTTTTGCCTTTTTTTAGACTCTGAGTATAAATTGCAGCTGTATATGTTTTGTCTGATTTTGCTATAGAGTATTCATCGTTTGATATTATAGAACCTCTTAATGCTCTATTGTGTATAGTTGATGTACTTGGTGGCAATTTTCTACCAGAATCTATAGTATTAAAAATCGCATTCATAAATATTACAATTAGTATAAATATTATAAAAAACAGTATCAGTAGCTTGATTTGACCTCTTTGATAAAATGTTTCATAACCCATTTGCTTCCCAAATATTATAATTCTTTTGTGATTTTAGTAGAATCTATCTTCAATTTGACTATAATTTCATTAGTTTAATACTAATTAATAGAAAAAATATAAAGTTGGATAATGTCAGATAGAAAACTCTTTTTTGCAATAGTAGCACTATATACCATATCACTTATATTTGTATATTCACTCTCTGCTTTTACAATACTCTATTATGGATATGACAATTTCCATTTTCTACTAAGACAGAGTGTAGCAGTAATAATTGGTATATTTATAATGTATTATCTTAGTTGGTTAGATCCAGATAGATGGTTTGTACCAATTGGGTTTACTCTGCTTATATTTTCATTTGTTGCAATGCTTATTATGCCTTTGATGCCTGAGAGTATGGTAAAGAGTGTACTTGGAGCTAGAAGGTGGATACATATAGGACCTGTATCTATTGCTCCTGTTGAGTTTTTCAAACCTGCATTTGTATTTTTTATGGCATGGAGCTTTACACGCAAGATTATACATCATGGAAAAATGAGTTTGATTGAAGAGTTTGAAATTATTATGCCATATGTAGTATTTTTTATTATATCTGCTGTGCTTATAGCTGTTGTACAAAATGATATGGGGCAGGTTGTTGTACTTGCTGCAACTCTATTTATTATGATGATATTTGCAGGAAGAAGTATAAAACTCTTTATGGTTGTAATATTTACAGGATTGATTGGTGGTGTAGTATTGATTCTTTCTGCTCCTCATAGAATAAACAGACTCAAAGATTGGTGGTCTATGATACAAGATTCGGTTTTATCAATATTTCCAGAAAATATCGCTTCAGCTTTGAGAGTAAATGTACCAACTGAACCTTACCAGATAGCAAACTCACTAAATGCATTTTGTAATGGTGGTTTTACAGGACAGGGGCTTGGAGGAGGTCAATTTAAGCTTGGGTATCTCAGTGAAGTACATACAGACTTTATATTGGCTGGAATCACAGAAGAGCTTGGCTATATAGGTCTTTTTGTAGTTGTTTTACTCTTTGTATATATTATCTGGAGGCTTGTTATTATTGCAGGTGGTGTTAAAAACCCCATGTATCATCTATATGTAGTTGGTATTACACTAATAATAATTTTTGCCTTTGTAGTAAACAGCTATGGAATTTCAGGACTTACTCCAATAAAAGGTATTGCAGTTCCTTTTCTAAGTTATGGAGGTTCTCAAATACTTGCTAGTTCCATAGCAATGGGGCTTATATTGATGGTATCAAAAAAGAGGAGAAGAGAATGAAAAAAACTATTGCAATGACTGGTGGAGGTACCGGAGGACACTTAGCAATAATTAAAGCTGTAAAAGAGTCATTGAATGATGAAGAGATAATATATATAGGTTCAACCAATGGACAAGATAGAGCATGGTTTGAAAATGATAATGATTTTATAGAAAAATACTTTTTGGATACTACAGGTGTGGTAAATAGAGGTACATTTGGCAAAATAAAAGCACTTCTGCAAATACTTAAAGCTACACTTGAGACTAAAAAAATATTAAAGAAGCATAATGTAGCTGTTGTATTCTCAGTTGGTGGTTACTCTTCAGCACCATCATCATTTGCTGCTAAACTTTTAGGTATTCCTTTGGTAATTCATGAGCAAAATGCAGTAGTTGGCAAATTAAACAGACTGCTAAAGCCATATGCCAATGAGTTTATATCATCATATGATGATAATTCACCTATCAAAGATTATCCTGTTGCTAAAAATTTTTTTGAATCTGCCAGGGTTAGAAAAAGTGTATCAACAATATTTTTTATAGGTGGTTCACAAGGAGCTATTGCTATTAATGATATTGCACTAAAACTGGCTCCAACATTGGCTAAAATGGGTATTAAGATAATCCATCAAGCAGGTGAGAGAAATATTGATAGCGTAAAACAGAGTTACAAAGAATTAGGAGTTGAAGCAGAAGTATTTGGATTTAGAGATGATATAGATAAACTTATGGCAAAAGCTGATTTTGCAATAGCAAGAGCTGGTGCTTCAACACTATGGGAGTTGGTTGCCAATGGATTACCAACACTATTTATTCCATATCCATATGCAGCTAGTGATCATCAATACTATAATGCCAAGTATATCGAGGATATGGGAGGTGGCTATGTAATGAGAGAATCTGAAATTAATATAGATGAAATACTAAAAATTATCTCAAAAGATCAATCCAAACTAAGTCAGAATCTAATATCTTATTCAAAAAGCGATGGAGCTAACAAAATAGCAAAACTATTAAAAGATTATCAAGTATAATCCTGTATCACATACTTCAAAAAATAAAAATTATTCCCCTTGAAAAGGGGAATTTCTATAAATAAGTCTTATTTTACCATCTCATTTAAAATATCTTTTGGTACTTCATGGAAGTTTAGATATTTGTAAACACTATCTTTTTTATCATCAGTAATCTTTTTGTTTACAATCTCCAAATACTCCTCTTTTGTAGGAATTTTACCAAGCAGTGCGGCTACAGCGGCAACTTCGGCTGATCCTAGATATACTTGAGCACCTTTTCCAAGTCTGTTATCAAAGTTTCTTGTAGATGTTGAAAATACTATTGCATTATCTCTAACTCTAGCTTGGTTACCCATACACAAACTACATCCAGGAATCTCTGTTCTAGCTCCTGCAGCTCCATATATGGCATAGTAACCCTCTTCTATAAGCTCTTTTTCATCCATTTTTGTAGGAGGTACTACCCATAGTCTTGTATTTACAGCACCTTCATCTTTGAGTACTTCACCCAATGCTCTAAATAGACCAATATTTGTCATACAGCTACCTACAAATACTTCATCTATATTCTTAGGTCTCTTTTCATCTGCGTGAACTTCACTCAGTGTTGCTACATCATCTGGATCATTTGGACAAGCTACAATTGGCTCAGTAATCTCATTTAGATCAATTTCAATTACTGCTGCATATTCTGCATCTTCATCTCTTTCTAAAAGTTCTGGATTATCAAGCCATGCTTTCATCTTGTCAATTCTTCTTTGAAGAGTTCTTTTATCTTCATATCCCTCTTCTATCATCTTCTCAAGTAGAGTAATATTTGATGTCAGATACTCAATAATAGGCTCTTTATCAAGTTTTACTGTACAAGCTGCTGCACTTCTTTCTGCTGAAGCATCAGATAGTTCAAATGCTTGTTCTACTTTGAGATGTTCAAGCCCTTCAATCTCTAGTACTCGACCAGCAAAGATATTCTTTTTACCTTTCTTCTCTACAGTCAATAGACCATCTTTAATAGCTTGATAAGGTATAGCATTTACAAGATCTCTTAGTGTAATACCTGGTTGCATTTCACCTTTGAATTTAACAAGTACAGATTCAGGCATATTAAGTGGCATCATACCAGTAACTGCAGCAAATGCTACAAGTCCACTTCCAGCTGGAAAACTGATACCAATAGGGAATCTTGTATGAGAGTCTCCACCTGTTCCAACAGTATCTGGAAGTACCATTCTATTTAGCCAAGAGTGAATTACACCATCACCTGGTCTAAGTATTACACCGCCTCTGCTTGTCCAAAATGGTGGTAGAGTGTGTTGTAGCTTTACATCTGCTGGTTTTGGATAGGCTGCTGTATGACAAAAGCTCTGCATCACCAAATCAGCACCAAAGCTCAAAGCTGCCAACTCTTTTATTTCATCTCTTGTCATTGGTCCTGTTGTATCTTGGCTACCTACGGTACTAACTTCTGGTTCTACATACATACCAGGCCTGACACCCTCCATACCACAAGCACGACCTACCATCTTTTGAGCTAGTGTATAACCTTTACCACTATCTTCTGGCTGTTCTGGCTTTGCAAATACTTCACTATGCCCAAGTCCCAAAGCTTCTCTTGCTTTGTTTGTCAAACCTTTACCAATAATTAAAGGAATACGACCACCAGCTCTCATCTCATCTGGTAAAGTATTTGGCTCAAGCTTAAATTCACTTACAACTTCACCATTTTTATAGATTTTGCCCTCATAAGGCTTTAGTACTATCTCATCACCAGTTTCAAGATTATCCACTGGAGCTTGAATAGGCAAACATCCGCTATCTTCTGCTGTATTAAAGAATATTGGAGCAATAATAGAGCCTATTACAACACCACCTGTTCTTTTGTTTGGAACACCTGGAATATCATGCCCAAAATGCCACTGTACAGAGTTGATACCTGATTTTCTTGAACTTCCTGTTCCTACAACATCACCAACATATGCTAAATCATTACCTTTTTCTTTGAGCTTTTTAATTGTCTCAAGAGGATTATCCATCTTGGCAACAAGCATAGAGTTAGCGTGTAGTGGAATATCACTTCGTGTAAATGCTTCACTAGCTGGAGATAGATCATCTGTATTTGTTTCACCGGGTACTTTAAATACAGTTAATTTCATCTCCGCAGGAAGTGGTTCTTTGCTTGTAAACCACTCTGCATTTGCCCAAGACTCTATAACCTCTTTGGCAAATGTATTACCCTCATCCATCATATCTTTTACATCATTGAATGCATCATATACTAAGATTGTATGCTTGAGTTCATCTGCTGCTGCTTGAGCCACTTCTACATGAGGACTCTTTAATGCTTCAATAAGTGGTCCTACATTGTAACCACCAAGCATAGTACCTAATATTTTGATAGCATCAACTGCATGAATTGCTTTGCAGTGTGCATCACCAGTAATAATGGCATTTAAAAATGCCGCTTTTACATATGCTGCATCATCAACACCTGGATTGATATGATTTTTTAGCAAATCAAGCAGATACTCCTCTTCAGGGATTGGATCTTGCTTTAGTAACTCTACCAGTTCAGCAGTCTGTTGTGCTGTAAGTGGAAGTGGCGGTACACCAAGTTCCGCTCTCTCTTGGGTATGTTTTTTGTAATCTTCTATTAGAGACATGTGTACTCCTATGATTTTTGGTAACAAAATTTTATCCAAATGCCTCTATTGTACGCTTTTAAAGCCTAAAAAAACAAGACTCTTTGTTTAAACTGTAACAAGTGGTTACAATATTAATTACTATATCGAGTCAA
>JAMOSA010000178.1 GCA_027063325.1 Campylobacteraceae bacterium | reverse complement strand
GTTGATAAATATCATTCTTTATAATTATTTATCTATTGTATAATCTTTTATCTATATTATTACCTTGTAAGGAGGGTTACTATATGCAAAGAGAGCAGTTAGAGCAAAATTACCCAAAGTTGATGGAACTTTTTGCAGATGATGATGAAGTAGAAGAGGTTAGACATCTTGTAGTAGTAGATGTAAACTATGATGATCTTGATGATGATGAATTTGATGTATTTGATCCACAGGAGTATAACTATCTGGTCTATATTACAGAGAGAGTACAAGAGAGTTTGGGGGAAGAGGTATTCAAAAGTGTTCCAAGAGCCTTGGAAAATTCAAAAGTGTTTGAGAATTTTTTTGATTCAGAACCTGATTTATATGGTATCAAGTATAGCGGAGATGAAGAGGAAGTTGCCAAAATTGTACTAAATACAATAGAAGAGTTGATAAGTAACCAAAAGGAGAGTTAGATGAAAAAGATAATAACAGGCGTATTGTTATCAATATCTATACTCTTTGCACTACAAAATGTAACACCAACAAAAGAGATAGATGTAGATGGTGTAGTCAAAGATATGGTTCTAAGAGGTAACAATCTGATAATAGGAACAGATAGTGGTAAGCTTGAAGTATATGATTATAAACAACAAAAATTCATCTACTCTATATCTATACCTAATATTAAAGATTTTATGGGTGATATAATACCTGCTAGGGTTGCAAGTGTAGATTATATAGATGGTAAATATCTACTGCTTAGTGATAGTGGAATAGGTGGATATGCAAATCTAAGAATCCATCAAAATGGTAAAACAGTAGATATTATAACCCATAAAGATAAAATGCCTATTATAAAGGCAAGATTTATAGATAAAGATCATATCCTGCTAGGGTATTTAAGCAATGAAGTATCACTATTTGATATAAATACCAAAAAAGAGATATACAAAAAGCAGTTAAGTCAATCAAAATTTTCAGATTTTGCTCTAAATAGCAGTAGAACACTAGCTGCATTCTCTTGCGAAAGTGGGGAGATAACAGTTATAGATCCAAAAGATGGCAAAATCATAAGAAGATTTAGTGATATGAATGTTGATAATGTATATAAGGTAGATATAAAAAATGGTTATGTATCTGGAGCAGGGCAGGATAGAAGAGGTTCTTGGTATGAAATCAAAAGTGGAAAGGGTGGCTATTTTCAAGGAAAATTCCTAATATATGCAACTGCACTTAGTCCAAATGCTTCAAAGGTAGCATATGCTATGGATATACAAAATAATATCACAGTTTATGATATGCTTACAAAATCAAAAGTTGCCATACTAAAAGGTCAAAAGAGTACACTAAATGTAATTATTTTCAAAGATGAACATACACTCTTTAGTGCAAGTGATGATAATACAATTATGCAATGGCATATAAACTAAAAGGAGAGATTAATGAATATTTCAAGTATAGTAATACAGTGCAAAAGCTCAAACTATGATATGGTTGAGAAGTGGTGCCAAGAGAGCGATATATGTGATTTTCACTTTGGAGATAAAACCAAGGGTAAAATTATAGTAACAATTGAAGGTGAGGGGGTAGAAGAGGAGATTGCAAAACTCAAAGTAATTCAAGAAGCCCCAGGTGTAATTGCAGCTGATATGATGATGACATATCAAGAGGAGCTTGATGAAGAGATTAAAAAGCTTGAGAGTGCTGACTTGGTACCTGATATTTTACAAAGAGAGGATGTAAAAGCCGAAGATATAGTCTATCATGGTGATTTGAAAAAGAAAATCTTTTAATAAAAACTAACAGAGTCTCTTATACCTTGTCAGGGTAGGGGGCTTTGTGTTATCAAATATAATCTTAATACTTTTACTCTCAATTAGTATAAAATCTTCCAATTTAATATAGATGTACTCAAATTTTTTAAAATAAAATAGATATTCTTGATCTAAATCAGATAAAATTACTCCGATTTAGTTATAATACTGATAACAACTATCAATCTCAAGTAAAGGATAGCAATATGAGAACAATGATGATATATATTCTATTTACACTCTTTATAATAGGAGGAGATATAGAAAAAGGAAAAGCTGTATATAAAGCACACTGTGCGTCATGTCATAGTGTACACATGACAGGAGGGTTAGGAAGAGATTTTAATTTGGTATCATATACAAGAACAAAAGAGAGTATAAAAAAATATATAGAGTCTCCAAGTAGAATGTACAAGGAATTTGGTTACAATGCAAATGCGATGCCTACACTGCCTTTGACAGAGGATGAGATAGAGGATGTAGCAACATATATAGACTCAATCCAACCATTTAAAAAATGGATGGTTAAAAAGAGTCAATAGAGTAGGGGGAAGTATTTAGATCCAAATATTGTCTATAAGTCTTGTAGAACCTATCTTGACAGCTATGAGTATAATAGTATCATCTAATTTGATACTGTTAATCTCTTTTAATCTTCTGTCTGTTATTGCAATATACTCTATAGTATCAACTTCAGGTTCAATAACATCTCTTATGGTATCTTTTATCTGGTTAGTATCATATATACCACTTTGTACCATTTTGACACCTCTTTTTAATGCTTTAGAGATAGATAAAGCTCTGATTCTTTGATTTGGACTTAGATATATATTTCTACTGCTCATAGCCAAACCGTCAGGCTCTCT
Organism: Campylobacteraceae bacterium; assembly: GCA_027063325.1. GTDB lineage: Bacteria > Campylobacterota > Campylobacteria > Campylobacterales > Sulfurovaceae > Nitratifractor. The sequence continues at coordinate 1,268 of JAMOSA010000178.1, read as the reverse complement.
TACTATATCACATGCTACTATATTTGTATCTATAAAGTAATCTTTTACCATCTGTTCAATCAAAATGAGCTGTTGGGCATCTTTTTTGCCAAAGTATGCATTGGTTGGTTTAACAATATTCAACAGTTTCATTACCACCTGTAATACTCCGTCAAAGTGTCCTGGTCTGTTTGCACCCTCTAGTATATAGCCTCTTATTTTTGGTGCTGATATTTTGAGTTCATCACTGTTGTACATCTGTTCAATTGTTGGCATATAGAGTATATCTACCTTGGCAAGTTCACATATTTTTATATCTGCTGATTCTGGTCTGGGATATTTATTCAAATCTTCACCAGCTAAAAACTGTGTGGGATTTACAAATACAGATACAACAGTTGCACTGTTTTGTGATATTGATTTTTTGATTAACGAAAGATGCCCCTCATGTAAAGCTCCCATTGTAGGTACAAAACCTACACTTCCATTTAGCTTACTTCTTGCTTCTATAAAGCTTTTGTAATCTCTGGCTACTATCATAATAATCTTTCCTATGGCTATATTTTGATAAAATCATAGCAGAAAAACTACTATAATATACAACTAACCAAAGGAATACTATATATGGATGCTTATGAGTATAGTGAATTGTTGAAAACTCTTCAGATAAAGATGGAAAATATTACAGATATTGTACAACCACAAAAACTCAAAAAGAGACTTGATGAGATAGAACAGATGCAACAAAATCCTGAATTTTGGAGTGATAATGAAAAAGCTACCAAAGTAGCACAGGAGAAAACTCGTATTGAAAGAACACTAAATAAATACAATGAAGCTAAAAGTGCATTGGATGATGCGGTTGAGTATTATGATATGGCAAAGAGTGAAGGGGATGAAGAGAGTCTAAATGAACTCTTTGAAGATGCCAAAAATCTAAAAGATCATATCCAGCAACTTGAAATTGCCATAATGCTAAGTGGTGAGCATGACAATGCCAATGCTATTGTTACTATTCATCCGGGTGCAGGTGGTACTGAGAGCCAAGATTGGGCAAGTATGCTTTATAGAATGTATCTAAGATGGGCAGAGAGACATGGATTTAAGGTAGAAGTGTTAGATTATCAACCAGGGGATGAAGCTGGTATAAAAGATGCTACATTTATAATAAAGGGTGAAAATGTATATGGATATCTAAAAGTTGAAAATGGTATTCACAGATTAGTTAGAATCAGTCCGTTTGACAGTAATGACAGACGACACACATCATTTACATCTGTTATGGTATC
>JAMOSA010000177.1 GCA_027063325.1 Campylobacteraceae bacterium | reverse complement strand
CTCTATTAAAGATTGTAATAGGTGATACTATCTCAAATGCTGCAAGTCCAGATATTGCTGATACTATCAAAGCCAAAACAACCATATAGTATCTTAGATTTCTGGTTATCCAAATCTTTCTTTCAATCTTGTCTATCAAAAGTTTGCGTCTAAGCCAAGCAGCCAAATCTGTAATCATATTTACAGGACATACCCAGCTACAAAAGGCTCTTCCTCCAACCAAACCATAAAAAAGAGCTATAACCAAAGCTCCAACCACAGCATTTGTGCCTATAATTGCCCCAGTTGCTAGTATCTGAAGTACAGCGAAAGGATCACTTAGAGGTACAGTTCCAAACAGTACAGAGCTAGAGAGATCTCCTTGGAGTACCTTCCAACCAAAATAGTTACCTGCAAAATACAAAAACAGAAGTGAAAGCTGTGTTACTCTTCTTAGTACAAGATATTTTATATTGCTCCACTTCATATTAATACTCCAAATCCATACTGTTTAGATAATCTTCTGCCTTCTTTTCACTCCGTTTGTCATGCGTAGTTACATCAACATCTACTCTATTTTGAACTCTTTGTTGATCTTTTTTATCCCAACCTTTTACATAGTGATCACCAGGTTTTCCAAGTGCTACATCTCTAGGCAATACAAAAATAGCCGGTTTTTCTGTAACACATGCCTTTTCACACAATCCACATCCAGTACAAGCATCCATCACCACAACAGGCTTTAAGAATGCATGTTTACCGGTTCTGCTATTTCTATCATACTCCAATTTTATAGCTTCATCTAATAAAGGACAAGCTCTATAACAGGCATCACACTGAATACCCCAAAATGCTATACATGAATTTTGATCTACTACAGCAAGTCCCATATCCATCATTCTTACATCCAACTCTTTGGTTTTTGGATTTGTTACTTTGGCAATATCCAAAGAACCAGTTGGACATACAGGTACACAAGGTATATCATCACACATATAGCAAGGTACATCAGATGGTATAAAAAATGGTGTACCAATTGTTACATTATCCTGAGCCTTTGCCATCTTTAGAGTAGCTTCCATAGGCAAACCGGTCTCTTTATCTATATTTTGGGGACGGTTACGACACGCTTCGGCACAAAGCCCACACTTGATACAAGTTTTTAAGAAATCATCCTCTTCAAGTGCTGCTGGAGGTCGAAGCACAAGAGGATTGCTTTTTGCTTTGTCTGCATATCCGGCCCACAACAATCCTCCCATTACACCCAAACCAGTATGATGAGCAATATCGGTAAAAAACCTTCTTCGCTCACTGATTTTAGGTTTTTTGGCTTCGCTCTTCACTTATGCTCCTTTAAATTATGCTTTATATAGTTTTACAGCACACTTTTTATAATCTGTCTGTTTTGACATAGGACAAGTTGCATCAAGACAAACTTTATTGATAAGTACCTTCTCATCAAACCAAGGTACAAATACCAATCCTTGAGGTGGTCTATTTCTTCCTCTTGTCTCTACTCTTGCTTTTACTTTACCTCTACGAGACTCTACCCAAATAAGTTCACCTCGTTTAAAGCCCTTCTCTTTGGCATCTTTTGGATTCATATAACATAGTGCCTCTGGGACTGCACGGAATAGCTCTGGTACTCTCATAGTCATTGTACCACTATGCCAATGCTCAAGCACCCTACCAGTACATAACCATGTATCATAGTTCTTATCTGGCATTTCTGGTGGATCCATATATGGTCTAGCAAAGATTTTTGCTTTGTTTTTGAGAGATACTTTTTTCTTATCTTTTACACCTCTTA
>JAMOSA010000176.1 GCA_027063325.1 Campylobacteraceae bacterium | reverse complement strand
CTAAAGATTCCTAATATGAGTATAGATTATGCAATAATGGAGCATAGTGACAATATAAGAGTAGTCAGTGGAGATTTTGGTTGGAGTGATTTGGGCAGTTTTGATGCACTTGATGATGTATTTGACAAGGATGAAAACGGTAATACAATAAATGAAAATCTCTTAACCATAGATGCAAAAAACAACTTCTTTTATGGTAAAGAGAGGGTAGTTGCACTCGTTGATGTTGAAGATTTGATAGTAATTGATACAAGTGATGCTCTGCTTATTACCAAAAAAGGAAGTTCACAAAAAGTAAAAGATGTAGTAGCCAAACTAAAAGCACAAAAAAGTCCTCTCCCTCATATCCATATTACAGCCTATAGACCATGGGGATCATATACAGTACTTGAAGAAGCTGACAGATATAAGATAAAACGAATAGATGTAAAACCTGGCAAGAGGTTAAGCCTTCAAAAGCATTACCATAGGAGTGAACACTGGATAGTAGTAAGTGGTACAGCTTTGGTTGAAGTTGGCGGCAAAGAGAAGATTGTAAGACCAAATGAGTCTGTATATATACCAATGGGAGAGACACACAGGTTGGAAAATCCTGGCAAAATAGGTTTGGTTCTTGTAGAGGCTCAGGTTGGTGAATATACAGGTGAAGATGATATTGTCAGATTAGAAGATGATTTTAAGCGACAGTAGATGAAGAGAGTACTATTAGGTCTTTGGAGTTATAGACACTTTATAATCAGCTCCATAAAAAATGAATTTAAAACCAGATTTATACGAAGCAAACTGGGTGGAGCTTGGATAGTACTTCACCCTTTGGCTCAAGTTTTGATATATGCTCTTGTTCTATCAAAAGTAATGCAGGCAAAACTACCAGGAGTGGCTTCAGAGTATGCATATCCTATATATCTTTTATCTGGTATGGTTGCATGGACGCTTTTTTCAGAATTGCTTGGAAGACTTTTGAATATTTTTATTGAAAATGCGAATTTATTAAAAAAACTTGCTTTTCCTAAGTTAGCATTACCTGTTATAGCTATAGGTTCATCACTAATTAACTATATTTTGCTTCTTTTTGCAATGTATGGAGTATTTATATCTCTTGGACACTATCCTTTCAAAGAGATTTTATGGCTTATACCTTTAACTGTAATAGTTTTGATCTTTACAGTGGGACTGGGACTTTTGCTTGGTATATTGAATCTTTTTGTTAGAGATGTAGGACAGGTTGTATCTATAGTGTTACAATTTTGGTTTTGGCTTACTCCAATTGTATATGCTCCTTCAATTGTTCCCCAAAAATATCATACCTTACTTTATGCCAATCCAATGACATCTATTGTTGAAGGGTTTCAAAATGTTTTATTGTATCAAAAAGCTCCCGAAATTTTACCACTGTTGTACCCTGCTTTTTTGGGATTGCTTTTGCTTGGAATTGGATTATGGCTTTTTGTAAAGACAAAAGAGGAAATGACTGATGTCTTGTAGTAACAAACTTCTTAGAGTAGATAATGTAGGTAAAGTATTTAAGCAGTATAAAAGTGAATGGCATCGTATAGCATCACTTGCAGGTTTGGGTATAAAACCTGTTGAGGTTCATAGAGTACTTAACAGTATCAGCTTCAGTGTAGGCAGGGGAGAGGCTGTAGGAGTTATAGGGCAAAATGGTGCCGGTAAGAGTACTCTATTAAAGATTATTACAGGTACACTCAAACCAAGTGAAGGATTTGTTCAACTTGAAGGCAGGGTATCGGCCATACTTGAACTTGGTATGGGGTTTCATCCGGATTTGACAGGACGCCAAAATGTATATCATTCAGCAGGACTTATGGGATTTACTCCCTCTCAAATTGATGAAGTAATTGATGAGATAGAAGCTTTTGCAGAAATTGGTGAATATTTTGATGAGCCTGTTAGGGTTTATAGTAGTGGAATGCAAATGAGAGTAGCTTTTGCAGTAGCAACTGCCTGGAGACCTGAGCTTTTAATAGTTGATGAAGCTTTGTCAGTTGGGGATGCATATTTTCAACATAAAAGTTTTAAAAAAATAAGAGAATTTAGAGAGATGGGAACTTCACTCCTTTTGGTATCTCACGACAGAGGTGCAATACAGGCAATTTGTGATAGAGCAGTACTTATTGATGGTGGTAAACTTGTAAAGGATGGAGAACCAGAAGAGGTAGTAGATTACTATAATGCAATTATTGCCAAAAAAGAGGATAAATCTACAAATATTATACAAACCAAAAGAGATGATGGCAAAGTTATGACATTCTCTGGTGATAAAAGAGTTATTCTAAAATCAATCGAATTAAAAAAAGATGGCAACTCTGTAGAAATTGTGGGAGTTGGAGAGAGAGTTACTCTTGTTATATGTGTAGAGGTTTTGGAAAATATTGATGAATTGGTATTGGGATATATGATCAAAGATAGATTGGGGCAGAGTATTTTTGGTACAAATACATACTATTTAAAAAATACAATAGAGCATGTCAAAAGTGGTCAACAAGTAGAGTTCAAGTTTGATTTTATAGCAAACCTTGGTTCTGGTTCATATTCAGTTACTACTTCGGCACATTCAGGACATACACATATTGCAGATAACTATTTTTGGATTGATAATGCTTTTGTATTTGAAGTAGTCAACTTAAATAAAGATGAATTTGTAGGTTTGGCATGGTTGCCACCTAAACTGGAGGTAAATTATGTTAGATGAATTTTACAGAGCCTTTGAAGATAGATACAGAGGCAAAAGAGAGTATATCAAATTAAGACAATCTATATATCTGCCTTTTATTAAAACTCTTCAAAAAATATATCCAGAGGGTGAAGTTCTTGATATAGGATGTGGCAGAGGTGAATGGCTTGAACTGTTAAAAGAGAATAACATAAAAGCTAGTGGTGTAGATATAGACAAGTATATGTTGAATGTTGCCAAAGATTATGGTTTGGATGTTAAAGAGTCAGATGGTTTGAGTACTCTAAAGAGTATTAAAGATAATTCATTAACAGCAGTTACAGCTTTTCATGTTGTAGAGCATATTCCGTTTGAATCTCTTTTGGAACTTATTGCTGAAGCAAAGAGAGTGTTGGTTGATGGCGGACTGCTTATTATGGAGACTCCAAATCCAGAAAATATCAAAGTATCAACAG
>JAMOSA010000175.1 GCA_027063325.1 Campylobacteraceae bacterium | reverse complement strand
TATGCAACTGCTCTCATTTGCAAGTGAGTATCAGGGATTTAAGAGGGTAGAAGCTATTAGAGTAAATGATAATGAATTTTTGAAATCCCAAAAGTATGGAGATATTTGGCAAGTTGTTGAGGGTGTCAGCCAAGATTATGCAGTAGTTGCCCAAAAAGATGCAAAGAGTGATATATTAAGTCAATTTGATGCACTTTTTGAAGTTGAGTATGGAACATCTTTTTCTAAAGTTGTATCCAAGTTTGAAAAGAGATTAAATAGGGTTGATAATCATTTACAGTTAATTAGGGAGTATCTTGGAAAATTTGATGAACTTGATGAAAAGTTTTATAAAATTGATGAGAGTTTCAAGTGGTATCATAACAAAATTGAATTTATTGAAAATAAATTTAGTGAAATTGATGAGAGTTTCAAGTGGTATCAGGAGAAGGTTGAATTTGTTGAAAACAGAGTAAAAGAGAATGATTATATGAATCTTTTGCATAAGCATAGTGAGCTTGAAGAGATTGTAAAAGATATGCGTGAACAGATAAATGCAGGTTGTTCTATTATCAGATTATGTATCAGAAGAATCCCACATAAAATAAAGAGTCTTCTAAATAAAATTTTACATAGTAACAATAATACAGAAATAAGATACACAAGCAGTCAAGTTATAGATGAAGATGTAGATAGCTTTAAACCTGTAGATGAACTTGAGAGACCAAAATTGCACAATACCCCAAAACTTTAGAGGTTGTGTTATGGATATAAATTATAGTATTATCTCAATAGATACCACTTTTGATACCAAAAGATTAAAAGAGAGTTTAAAGAAATTTAAGAGGGTATATATCTTTTGTCATGGTGGAGAAGAAGAGGCAGTAGTTAATCTAAGAGAAGAGTTATTGGGTGTTGTAGATTGTGAGAGTATTATATTTTTTGATGATAGAGATACAGTTGATGAGTTCGTATATGGATTTCGTGAATCAAATGAAATCAAATACAGTGTGAGATTCTACAAAGACAATAATAGATGGTTTGTATATAGAGTTACAAAGAGTCGCACTGTTGACAAAAACAGAAAGAAGTTGGCATACTTTTCACCTTTTAATCCTACTCCAAGTGGAATAGCTACATATAGTAGCGAACTTCTTCCTTATCTTTCTAAATATTATGATATTACACTGGTAGCTGATAGCAGTAGTATAGATGATATAGATAATATTTATGATGGTATTGAGTATGAAGTTATAGATGAGATTGAATTTAAACAAAGAGCAAAAGAGTTTCAAAGAGTTTTATACCATATAGGTAACAGCCATTTTCATAAGTATGCACTCAATACTCTAAAAGGGTTTGGAGGTGTTGTTGTATTGCATGACTTCTTTTTAAGTGGTATGCACAAATATATAGAGTTTGAAGATAAAGAGTATTATCACTGGGGCTTGAGACTCTTCCAATCACATGGATATTTACCATTTAAAGATTATTTCAAAGATGAAAATCATGAAGAACTCTCATTTGAGTATCCGGTTAATCTGGAAGTTTTACAGTATCAAACAGGTCTTATTACACACTCACACTATGCAAGAGGTTTGGTAGATGAGTGGTATCTGAATAATCCTTCAATTGAACATAGGGTTATACCGCATCTTAGAGTAAGTAGTCAAAACAAAGATAAAAACAGAGCAAGAGAGATACTGAAACTGCCAAAAGATACAACTATTATTGCTTCATTTGGACATATAAACAAAACAAAACTATCTCATAGAATTTTAGATGCTTTTATATCATCCAAACTAAAAGATGATTTGAATGTAATTGTTATTTTGGTAGGTAACAGAAGTGATCCTATCTATTGTAAATCTATGGAGACAAGAGCAAAAGAGTATGGTGTTGATGATAGATTTATCATTACAGATTGGATAGATTTAGATACTTTTAATCTATATTTGGAAGCCAGTGATATAGCTATACAGCTTAGAACCCTCTCTCGCGGTGAAACTTCCGGTACAATTTTGGATGCTATCAATTATCAATTGGCAACCATTACAAATGCAAATGGTTCTATGGCTGAGATTCCAAAAGATATAGTTGTAATGCTTGAGGATAACTTTTTGCACAGTGATCTTGTTGAAGCTATGGAGAGAGTTGTCTATGACAAAAGTTTTAGAGATACTCTTACAAAAAGAGCCAAAGAGTATCTAAAAAGAGTTCATGATCCAAAAGTATGTGCCAAAGAGTATTATGAAGCTATAGAGAATTTCTATACAAAAGTTGATGCCATAGAGAGTAAAAGTATTACAGGTATTACTCTTCAATCTCCAAAACCAAGACAAAAACAGATATTTGTAGATGTATCTACACTTGTAATTGATGATTTAAGAACAGGTGTACAAAGGGTAGTCAGAGCACATCTGCTTGAACTTATGAAAATTATCCCAAAGAGTGTCAGAGTAGAAGCTGTCTATTATGACAAAGAGAGCAGGGTTTACAGGTATGCTTCAAAATATCTATCCAAACTTTTGAAACTGCCTATTGTTTTAAAAGATAGTGATATAGAGATAGAAAGCGGAGATATATTTTATGGTGTTGATCTATATAGAGATGGAGTAATATCAGCATATGAAAATGGTGTTTACAAGAGTATGAGAGCAAAGGGTGTAATTGTTACATTTTTAATACATGATCTGTTGCCAATAGAGTATCCCCACTTTTTCCCAGAGGGTACAAAAGAGGAGCATATCAAATGGCTTGAAGCAATATCAAGTAGTGCTGTAATGCTTATTGCTACATCAAAGAGTGGAGCCAGGATTGTAGATAGATATATAGATCAGTTTGGGTTTGTTAAGCCAAAGATTACTTCGGTATATCTTGGGTCAGATATAGATTCATCTGCTCCAAGCAATTTAGAAAGCAGTGAGTATGATTATATATTTGATGAACTCAAAAAGAGACCAACTGTTTTGATGGTTAGTACCATTGAGCCAAGAAAAGGGTATCTTCAGACAATAAGAGCTTTTAGGAAGCTTTGGAGTGAAGATATTGATGTGGGGTTGATTATAGTAGGAAAAGAGGGTTGGGTAGGTTTGGATGATTCTCTTCGCAGAGATATTCCACAAACTGTAAAAGAGTTAAACAAAGTTGATGGAGATAAATTCTGGTGGTTAAAAAGAGTTGATGATGCTACACTACAAAGACTCTACAAAGAGGCTACTTTATTCCTTTTTAGTAGTGAAGATGAAGGGTTTGGATTGCCTTTGATAGAAGCTGCATATCACAAATTGCCTATATTGGTTCGAGATAGACCAATATTTAAAGAATTAGCACAAGATAGTGCCACATATTTTGAAGACTCTTTGGATGAAGAGGTTATATACAAGGCTCTAAAGGAGTGGTTAGAAGACTACAGCAAAGGAGAATATATTAAATCTGACAACTTCAAATATATTACCTGGCAAGAGAGTGCAAAGAGGCTCTATAGTGAATTTGTAAATATTTGTAAGGGTCGATAATGCGGATTGTAGTAGATATGCAAGGGGTTCAAAGTTTAAGCAGATACAGAGGTATCGGTAGATACAGTGACTCTTTTGTAAAAGCATTTATTGAAACAGCCAAAGAGCATGAGATTATTTTACTCTTTAATGGTATATATGATGAAGACTCTTTTGGTATATACAAAGAGTATCAAAAATTAATACCACAAAATAGAATTTTTGTATTTGATGGAGTTGCTCCCACAAAATACAAAGATTTAAATAACCGATGGAATATAAGAGTATCTCAAAATTTAAGAGAAGAGTTTATATACAATCTTTCACCAGATTGGTTGATTATTACATCTTTGTTTGAAGGTTTGGAAGATAATAGTGTACTCTCAATAGGCACAAGAAGAGATATTAAAACAGCTGTTATATTTTATGATTTGATACCACTTATATATCCTGAGAGATTTTTGGTGAATGAAGCTATGAAAGAGTGGTATTATAACAAGATAGAGTATCTAAAAAGAGCAAATCTACTACTTGCCATATCAAATTCAGCCAAACTTGAAGCAAAAAGCTACTTGGGAAGTGAAATTGAAATTGCTACAATTTTTGCAGCTGTATCTTCAAAGTTTTGTGTTGGGAGTGTTGATAAGGAGGTACTAAAGAGATATGGAATAGACAAAGAGTATATTATGCTCTCTAGTGCCTATGAACCCCGTAAAAACTTTGAAGGATTAATAGAGGCTTTTAAACTATTACCTAAAAAATTGCAAGAGAGATACAAGCTGGTATTGGTTTCAAATATTCCGCCTAGATATAGAAAAAAGATTATAAAATTAATAGAAGAGTTTGATTTGGGTAATAGTGTTGTATTGACAGGGTATGTAAATGATTATGAGTTGCTCAATCTATACAGAGGTGCAACACTTTTTGTATTTCCATCTCTTCATGAAGGGTTTGGATTGCCACCTTTGGAGGCTATGAGTTGTGGAGTAGCTACTATCGTATCAGATTGTAGCAGTATGCCAGAAGTTATTGAAAATCCTGAAGCACTTTTTGATCCATACAATGTAGCTGATATAGCAGACAAAATAGAAAAATATCTCTCAAATATAGAGCTTTTAGACTCTTTAAGAGAGCATGGATTAAAACAGGCAAAAAAGTTTAGTTGGAATAGGAGTGCTAAACTAGCTCTTGATGCTATAGAGAGTTTCTCTTTGAGACCAAAATATTTACACTCATATACAAAGCCATATAACAAAGAGTATATCTTTGAGCATGAGTTGATCTCTGCTACATCAAAAAGAGTATTTAGCAGAGCTTTGAGTGCTGTTAGAAAAAATGAAGATAGATTAAAATCACTAAAAAGAGTTATAAAAAGGTGGAGAGTAGAAGGGCCTTTTGACAGTAGTTACTCTTTGGCTCTGTTAAATAAAGAGAGTGCTTTGGCTCTTGAGAAGCTTGGTATAGAAGTGGTACTTCACTCTAGTGAAGGTGGTGGAGATTTTGAACCAAATAAAGAGTTTTTAAACAGTAATCCAGAGATTTTGGCAATGTATAAAAAGAGCAAATTATACTCTCAACTGGAGGTTGATTGTCTCAGTCGTAATCTATATCCTCCAAGGGTTGAAGATATGAGTGCTTGTATTAATATGTTACACCACTATGCATGGGAAGAGTCAGGTTTCTTGCTTGATTGGGTAGATAGTTTTAACTACTCATTAGATGGTATGACAACTTTGTCAAATCATGTCCAAAAGATTATGATAGATCATGGTGTAACTGTACCTTTGATAACTTCTGGGTGTGGGGTAGATCACTGGCTCAAGATAGAACCGGCAAAACCGCCACAAATATATGATTCCCACTTTGAACACCTAAGAGGTTTTAGGTTTTTGCATGTCTCTTCATGCTTTCCAAGAAAAGGTGTTGATGTTTTACTAAAAGCTTATGTAAACAGTTTTAGTAAATATGATGATGTATCACTGATAATTAAAACTTTTCCAAATCCACACAATGAAATATTAAAGTGGAGAGAAGAGGCTGTAAAAGGTGTTGAAGATCCTCCACATATATTGATAATACAAAAAGATTTGACTCAAGGTGAATTGAAATCTTTATATAATATGTGTAATGTATTTGTAGCTCCCTCAAGAGCAGAAGGATTTGGGTTACCAATAGCAGAGGCAATACTCTCTGATATGGCAGTAGTTACTACAGCCTGGGGAGGTCAGCTTGATTTTTGTGATGATACAACCTCATGGCTAATAGATTATAAATTTGAGTATGCAAAAACACACTTTAATATATTTGATTCTGTATGGGCAGAACCTGATATTGAAAATCTGGCAATGATTATGAAGAGTCTTTATCATATGCCAAAAGAGAAAATTAAACAGAAAACAGATACAGCAAAAGCAAGATTGCTAAAAGATTTTAAATGGATAGATGTATCCAGAAGGGTACTTGAACATGCAAATACCCTACCTAGGCTATTTAAACCCTCTATTGATCATATTGGATGGGTTAGTAGTTATAATACACGATGTGGAATAGCAGATTACTCCAAACATTTAATAGAAAATTTAAATAAAAGAGTTACTGTTTTTGCTTCATATGATGAAGATACCATCTCTTTTGACAGCAAAGATACCATTAGATGTTGGCAAAGTGGTGATGGTGGAGATTTGAGTCTGCTTCTAAAGGAGATAATCTCTTCAAATATTGAAGTTATAGTTATACAGTTTAATTATAGTTTTTTTGATTTTGGTGAATTTAGATATTTGCTTAGAGAGCTTCACAAAAATAGTAAAATAGTTATTGTTATGATGCACTCTACTACAGATGCACCCTCTACACCACACAAAAAACTCTTTATGCTCAAAGAGGAGTTAAAGGGGTGTAAAAGAGTTTTGGTTCATACCCCTTCTGATATGAACAGACTCAAAGATATTGGTATAATTGATAATGTTACACTTTTTCCTCATGCTATTTTAGATACTGATACAAAATGGAATCCAAACAATAGTGATGTACCACTTTTAATGAGTTATGGTTTTGCTCTACCAAATAAAGGATTAGAAGAGTTGTTAGAGAGTGCTTTGATTCTAAAAAAAAGAGGTATAGATTTTAAACTTTTGATGATGAATGCAGAGTATCCTTTGGATATATCAAAAGAGTTGATAGATAAAATAAAAAGAAAAATAGTTGATTACGGATTGGGAGGGGTTGTGGAGTTTGATTCTACCTACTACTCCACTCAAGAGAGTCTGCAGCGTTTATCTAAAGCCAGTTTGGTTATATTCCCATATCAAAATACTGGTGAATCTTCAAGTGCTGCTGTTAGGTATGCAATAGCAGCAGGTAGTATGGTTGCTGTTACACCTTTGCCTATATTTGAGGATTTACATAGTAGTGTATTTAAACTCTCTTCTACTACACCAGAGGGTATGGCAAAGAGTATTGAGGATATATTATCTTCAATTAAATCAAACTCTACTCAATTTAATAAAATAGTACAAGAGGCAAATAGATGGAGAGAGAGTCACAGATACAGTATAATTGCAAAGAGACTCTCAAATATGCTTACAGCTTTATATATGCAAGATAGAGGTTAGATTGTGATCTCTACTTTGGATGATTTAAGCTATTTTGGTGATATGAAAAGGGTACCAAAAGAGATATACTATATAGGTAACAAAGAGTTGTTAAAAAGACCAAAAGTATCAATTGTAGGTTCAAGAAAAGCTCTTTTATATACCAAAGATAGTGTAAAAGAGATAGCAAATGAGTTGGCAAAAAGAGGAGTTGTAGTAGTAAGTGGAGCCGCTATGGGTGTAGATTTGATGGCTCATATTGGAGCAGGAGTTGAAAATACCATTGCTGTTATGGGTAATGGACTTGATATTAGATACCCTGCTGTAAATGAGAGAGTAATTGAAGCTATAGAGAATGAGGGATTGGTTATAAGCTCTTTTCCTATTTCCCAAAAACCCACAAATTGGAGTTTTGTAGTCAGAAATGAGATAGTTGTAGCTTTGGGTGAAGTTTTGATAGTGGCTGAAGCTGATATAAAAAGCGGTTCTATGCATAGTGTAGAGTATGCAAAAAAGATGAAAAAGAGTATATATGTACTACCACACAGATTGGGTCAAAGCAGTGGTACACAAAAACTATTGGCAAACAAAGAAGCCAAAGCGATATATAATATAGAGGAGTTTGCAAACAGGTTTGGCAAACCTCTGCCAAAGAGTATAGAGTTGGATGAATTTTATATCTTTTGTCAAAAGAGACCAACACTAAATGAAGCAGTAGCTATATATGGTGAGAGAGTATATGAAGAGGAGCTTGAGGGTAATATAGTAATAGAAAATGGTATAGTAAAGATGGCTTAGGTTTGGTTTGAACTAATTGGATATAATTATATTTGATACTTTCTTTAGTATCAACAGTAATTAAAATTTAAAAGATACTCATTGAGTAGAAAAAATTTAAGGAAACAAAGTAATGTATGGAAATGAAAAAGGTAAATTAATAAGAATTGGTGTATTTTATGATGGAAATTATTTTGCACATGTAAGTAATTATTATATGTATGAGCATCCAAGAAGAAGTCGTATAAGTGTATCGGGATTGCATAGATTTATAAAGCATGAAATATCAAAGCATGAAGGAGTCGGATCTGAAAGATGCAGAATTGTAGATGCCCACTATTTTAGAGGAAGATTCAGTGCTATAGAAGCCCAGGAGAGAAATGCCCTTTTTAGAGAGAGACAGTTTGATGAAGTATTGATGAGAGAAGGTATAGTCTCTCACTTTTTGCCTGTATATTCTGGTGGTGAAAAGGGTATAGATGTATGGTTGGCACTAGAAGCTTTGGAACTTGCTATGCATAAAAGGTTTGATGTAGTTGTATTGGTAGCAGGTGATGGTGACTATCTGCCTCTTGTTAGAAAATTAAACACTCTTGGTACTAGAGTATGTGTTATTGGATGGGATTTTGAATATAGAGATACTCAAGGTAGTATCAAACAGACAAAAACAGCACAATCACTTCTAAATGAAGCAAATTATCCTATACTTATGAATACACTCATAGAAGATAGAGAATT
>JAMOSA010000174.1 GCA_027063325.1 Campylobacteraceae bacterium | reverse complement strand
ATATAGCAGTCATAGCAATAGACAGACAACTTGTAGAGGTAGTAGTAACCAAAAATGAAGCAAAGTCACTAAAAAAGGGTTCCAAAATAAAAGCTTCAGTCAAAGCATTTACACCAACACTCAGCAGGATATGACAATTGATATTACACTATTTTATTATTTAATGCTTATCAATACTTTTTATCTGAAAACCTCTAAAATAGAGATAGTCAATTGATACATTTGATAATACCATCAATCTCTTTAAAATCATCTACTATATAATCTGGATCAAATTGCGATATTGGTATATCGTAGTTGTAGCCATATGTTACTGCAATTGAAGTTATATTTGCACTCTTGGCTGATAGTATGTCATTTTTGGAATCTCCTACCATAATGGCATTTGCTGTATCTACCCCCAAAGAGTTACAAATATGCAGTAGTGGCATTGGATGTGGTTTTTTGTGTGGCAAATCATCACCACCGACAATTACACTAAACAATTCATTCAATCCAAAATAATCTATAATTTTTGGTAGAAATCTAGCTGGTTTGTTTGTTGCTAGTGCTAAAATATATCCTCTTTTGTGTAATTTTTGTAGGGTAGTTATTACATTTGGATATAGTATAGTCTCTTTGCATAGATTACTTTGGTAGCTATTTAGAAAATATTCCATTATCTCATCGAAGTTGTCTGGTTGTGGTAAATCATCTGTATCTTTTATACCATACAAACCTCTCTTTACCAATACTTTGGCACCATTACCTACCCAGTTTCTAATAATATTTCTATGATAGGTTGGTTTGTTGAAGTGCTTTAGTGTATTATTTAGTGAAGTTGCCAAATCTGGTACACTATCTATCAGTGTACCATCTAAATCAAATATTATAACAACTCTTCTTTTCATCGCTTTTTTCTTGATGCTTTTTCAGCTATTCCACTGACTCCAAATCTTCTTGATAACTCTTGCTTGACTCTATCTGGTGATATATCTCTATATCCCAAACCAACAAGTGAGTGGTATAATAAATCTGCACACTCATAGACAACTTGTTCATCACTCTCTTTATCTATTGCTACTATAAACTCTTTTGCCTCTTCTTCTATTTTGCTTAGAAGCAACTCTTTGTTATCAAGCAGCTTTTTAGTCCATGATGCAGATTCATCTGAAGATTTTCTCTCTAATATGGTATGATATAATCTATCTACTATACCATATACACTATCTATATCAATTTCACTCTCCAATACTCTCTCATTACTCTTTACAGATCTAAAAAAACAACTCTTTGTACCAGTATGACAAGCAACGCCATTTTGCATCACTTTAAGCAGTACTGTATCACTGTCACAATCTATTAGCATATCTACTATCTTTTGAGTATGCCCAGAGCTTTCACCCTTTTTCCATATACGCTGTTTGCTTCTGCTAAAGTAGTGTGCATATCCGGTAGCCAAAGAGAGGTTGTAAGCCTCTTCATTCATATATGCAAGCATTAATACTTCATTTGTATTTGCATCTTGAGCTATTGCTGGTACTATACTACTCTTTTGCCAATCAATATTCACTCTACTCTCCTATATTTGTACTCTTCTTTTTGCTTTTTGTATCTATCCAGATATTTGGTACTGCTCCTCCTGGAGTAAGGAAAATCTGTGCATTATTGTTTACTCTTAGAGCATCATTAAATGCTTTTTGAGTCTCAATCTGTTTTAGTTGCAATAGGTTTGGAGTCAAAGAGTCTGCTATTAATTTATTGGCTTTTGATTTGGCTTGAGCTTCGATTGTAATTTTATCTGCAACCCCTTGAGCCTCA
>JAMOSA010000173.1 GCA_027063325.1 Campylobacteraceae bacterium | reverse complement strand
AATAATACCATTTTTTGTACCACTTAATGGAATTGTTGTTACCTCTTTTACTGTATGTGACATATTTGACTCCTTTTTTGATTTTTCCTATTTTACATAAACAAGATTAACAAAATCAATTAAATATATTTTCTAAAATTGGCTTTGTACTCTCATAGCTGTAATAATCTTTGATATATTTTTTGGATTTTTTTGACAAAACATCCAAAACTTTGTTATTACTATAGAGTTCATTTAATATATCTACAAATTCATCACTACTATTTACAGATACTATATCATCACTATCAACAAAATATTCAGCTACATACAAAGTAGTAATAGTAGGTACATTATAATAGAGTGCTTTTAACAGTTTCTCTCTCCCTTTTATACCAAACCTTGGCGGAACAACAGCAATTTTGACACTCATATACAATTTTTTCAACTCTTGATCGTCAATATCCTTGATAATAATATTGCTACTTTGTAACTCTTTGATTTTTGCAGGAGGATTTGAACCTGCTATATATAGTTTGATATTTTTATTGTAATTAAGTTTTGGATAGACTTTAGATACAAACCATATAACAGCATCAATATATGATTCATCTTTGAAGTCTGCTTCCAAAAGTATATCTGACCTATTTTTTGCAATATAGTTTATATCTTCAAAGCTTTGATATATTTGCATTGGAACAATTTTGATATTTGAATTTTGTATCTCTTTTTGAATTATCTTTATCTCTTTTGGGCTAAACAGTAGTGTAGTATCAGATCTATTTATCAATGAAAACTCTATCTCTTTGAATCTCTCTATCTCTTTTGTCAATTCACTGTTTTTAGTTCGATTGTATTCACTTTGCAGTTGCAGGTAATATAAAGAGTGAGGCATATATAAAATTTTTGCATATGTAAAATCTTTGATAACATCAATATACTTCATAGCCACTTCTACTCTGCAAAGCAGTACAAAATCGAGATATATCCCATTGGATTTTATCCAGTTTTTCCACAAAGTTGCACATTTTGAATCTGTAAGTGTCTCAACACCCATATCATTTAATCTCTTTTTGTATGGAGTATCCGGATAATCATAAAAATCATCACCAATAAGATATACTCTATAACCCTCTTTGCACAAAAACTCTAAATAATTCAAGAGTGTAACAGAGTATGTATCACTTTTTGAGTGTGGTATATATTTGTCAACTACCAATACTCTTTTGCTATTTACACCTCTGTCTCTTGCAACAAACAGCTCTTCACCTACTTCAAAATGCTCTCTTTCTAACAGTATATGCCACTTTTTATAAAATTTTTCTCTATTGATAGCTTGATACTCTTTAGAGTCCTTTGTAGTATCAAAATCAACTATAATTGAATCATAACAATAAAATGTCTTGTAACCAGATTCTCTAAGTCTAAATGCCAAATCTATATCTTCATAATACTTAGGTGCAAATATGTCATCAAATCCACCAACCTCTTCCCATATACTCTTTTTTGTTAAGAGTGCTGTTTTTGAT
>JAMOSA010000172.1 GCA_027063325.1 Campylobacteraceae bacterium | reverse complement strand
AATCATCCAAAATCTAACTATAATTTTGTTTTCTGCCCACTGTTTCATCTCAAAATGGTGATGTATTGGAGCCATTAGAAATACTCTTTTGTTTCTTAGCTTATAACTGCCAACTTGTAGTATTACAGATACAGTCTCTATGACAAATATAATTCCTATTAGTATCAGCAGTACTTCACTTTTGCCTAAAATTGCCATATAACCCAAAAATGCACCTATTGACAAGGAGCCTGTATCTCCCATAAATACTTCAGCAGGATAGCAGTTGTACCATAAAAACCCTAGTAATCCTCCAGCTAATGCTCCAGCTACTATGACAACCTCTCCAACTCCTTTGATATTTGGTAGTAGTAGATACTCTGAAAATAGTGCATGACCTGTAATATATGTAATAACTCCAAGTGTACCAAGTGCAATCACAGTAGGTACAGTTGCCAAACCATCTAATCCATCAGTCAAATTTACTGCATTACTTGTAGCTACAATTACAAGTATCCAAAATGGTATGGCAAAGATACCCATATCAAAAAGAGGTGTTTTAACAAATGGTATATAAAATGTGGTAGGAAAGTTTGCAAACCAGTATAGTATTCCTGTTACAATAAATGATATTAACAAAAGTAGTCCCATTTTACCTTTGGCACTAAGCCCTTGTAGATTGTCTCCACTAAGAATTTTACCCAAGTCATCTTTTAGACCAACTATTGCAAAACCAACCAAAGTTACTAATCCCCCAATAGCATATAAGTTACTTAGATTTACTGTAAGCAGACTTGCTATAAGTGTGGCAAATACAAATACAGCTCCCCCCATTGTAGGGGTATGTTTTTTGGTTTTGTGATTTGTTACATATTTATTGATAGGTTGATTTGCTTTACGACTTGATGCCCAAGCTATATATTTTGGTAATAAAAGAAGTGTAAGAGCAAATGAGATTAAAAATGCAAAACCAGTTCTTACTGTAATATAGTAAAATAGATGGATATTGAGTAATTCATGTAAGGCATAAAGCATGGCAATCTTTCACTATTGATTTAAGATTTGTTAATTAAATAGCCAGTATTCTACTACAAAAATAATAAATCTTGAGTTTTAGTATATAAAAACAGTCAATTTGATAGTGTATAATAGCTATTCAGATTTATATATTATATGTATAATATTCCAAGTTTATACAAAAGATTAGGAGAATTAATGCAACATAATAAAACAATACTTATAATAACAGATGGAATAGGATATAAACCAAATAGCAAGGCAAATGCATTTGAAAGTGCCAAAAAGCCAACATACGATAGATTATTCAAAGAGGTTCCACATACTCTAATATCAACCTATGGTTTGAGTGTTGGATTACCAGAGGGACAGATGGGTAATTCAGAAGTAGGTCATATGACTATTGGAAGCGGTAGAGTTTTGTATCAAGATTTGGTCAAAATATCATTAGCACTCAAAGATGGCTCTTTGGCAAAAAATGAGAAGTTAAACAATCTATTTCAAAAAAGTAATGATATTCATATAATTGGGCTTTTGAGTGATGGTGGAGTACACTCTCATATTGAACATATCATAGGAGTTGCCAAGATAGCCAAAGAGTCTGGCAAAAGAGTATGGTTACATCTAATTACAGATGGTAGAGATGTATCTCCAACCTCTGCACCAACATATATAAAGCAGATAGAAGCAATTTGTGATGATGATATTAAAATAGCTACTATTGGCGGAAGATTTTATACAATGGATAGAGATAATAGATGGGAGAGGGTAGAGAAGGGATATAAAGCTATAGTAGAAGCTACTCCAAAGACAGATTTGACACCAATTGAGTAT
>JAMOSA010000171.1 GCA_027063325.1 Campylobacteraceae bacterium | reverse complement strand
TTCTGTAAAATCAAAAAGTGGTAATAGTCCAAAAAAAGAGATTTCTACCGAAAAAAAGGATATAGAAAAATCAAACGATGATACTACTAACAAAAATGATGATAGTTCGCCTCAAGAGGGTGAATTAAATAGTAATAGTGAACCCAAAAAGTCTGATGAAAAACCTAAAAAGAAGGTTCAACACAGAAAAGGTATAACTAGTGTTGCTAAAGAAGAGTCTATAGGTCCTAGAAAGGCTCCAAAGAGTACAGCAGGTAGAAAAAAGATAACCATTGTAAAAAAAGCACGACCCAAAAAGGTAGAGAAACCAAAACCTCAAATGACTACTCCATCTATGCAAGAGTTACTCTCAAATGCTCCTACTCCAAAGAAAAAACGCAAGAAAAAGACTCCAGCCGAAGCAAAAGATACAGGTTCAAAGCTTGAAATTATGGGTGACAGAGAGCTTGGCGGTACAATTGAGCTTTATGAAGAGACAGAAGTTATGATGTTGGATTTTTCAGATAAGATTATATTTGATGAACAACAGCGTCAAGAGCAAAAGAGAAAAGAAGAGGTCAAAAAAAGAGCAGCACAAGGCAACAGTATAGTAGGACAAAACAGAAACAATAATAAAAAACCTCAAAATCGTACACTGAGAAAAACAGGTGCCAAAAAGAGAAAAGCACCAAAGAGTGAAAATAGTGAAAAGGTAAGTGTGGTACAGATACCAGAAGATGTAAGAGTATATGAGTTTGCAGAAAAGGTTGGCAAGAGTGTGGGTGAGGTGGTAAAGATACTGTTTACACTCGGAAAGATGGTTACCAAAAATGACTTTTTGGATAAAGATGATATAGAGATACTTGCAGATGAGTTTGGGGTAGAAGTCAAGACTATAAATCCTCTTGATGAGCTTGATTATGTAGCCTCTTATGATGAGCAAGAGAGTCAAAATCAAGAGCTTAGACCACCTGTTATTACTATTATGGGGCATGTTGATCATGGTAAAACTTCACTGCTTGACAAGATCCGTTCAACCAGAGTAGTAGATAAAGAAGCCGGTGGAATTACTCAGCATGTTGGAGCTTATCAGGTAGAAAAGAATGGTCAAAAGATTACATTTATAGATACTCCAGGACACGCAGCATTTACACAGATGAGAGCAAGAGGTGCTCAAGCTACTGATATTGCCATTATTGTTGTAGCAGCAGATGATGGTGTAATGCCACAGACCAAAGAGTCAATCTCTCATGCAAAAGCTGCCGGAGTGCCTATAATTATAGCTATAAACAAGATAGATAAGCCTACTGCAAATCCAGATAATGTCAAATCTCAGTTAGCAGAGATGGGTATATTGCCGGTAGATTGGGGCGGAGAGTATGAGTTTGTACCTGTATCAGCACATACTGGTGATGGTATAGATGAGTTGCTTGAGACAATTTTGTTACAGGCTGAGATTATGGAACTTACTGCTGATCCTACTCGTAAAGCCAAAGCCATAGTAATAGAGAGTTCGGTAGAGAAAGGTTTTGGACCGGTTGCAAATGTAATAGTTAGAGATGGTACTCTAAGAGTCGGTGACAATGTAATAGTCGGAAGTACATATGGTAGAGTCAGAACCTTGATACTAGATAACGGAAGCAGAGCCAAAGAGATAGGTCCAAGTACTCCAGCTGCTGTTGTAGGACTCAATGATGTGCCAAAATCGGGTGAGATAATGGTAGCTATGGATAGTGAAAAAGAGGTCAAAGAGTTAGCAGATAAAAGAAAAGAGTATGAAAGAGCCAAAGAGTTGTCAAAGAGTACAAAAGTATCTATTGATGAGCTTGGTTCATTGATAGCTGAGGGTAAAATCAAAAAACTTCCTATTATTCTAAAAGCTGATGTTCAGGGTTCTCTTGAGGCTATCAAGTCAGCCTTGGCAGATTTGAAAAATGAAGAGGTAAAAGTAGATGTAATTCATGCCGGAGTTGGTGGTATTACAGATAGTGATGTGGTACTTGCTGATGCCAGTGAGAATGCAATTATTATCGGCTTTAATGTAAGACCAACAGGAGCAGTCAAAAACAAAGCCAGAGATTTGGGTGTAGAGATTCGTACATACTCAATTATTTATGATCTGATTGATGAAGTTAAAGCACTGCTTGGTGGTTTGATGAGTCCTGTTGTCAAAGAAGAAGTTACTGGTCAAGCAGAAGTAAGAGAGACATTCAGTGTAGCCAAAGTTGGTACAATTGCCGGTTGTATGGTAACTGATGGTGTGATAGAAAGAGGTGCGGGTGCAAGACTTATTAGAAATGGTGTAGTTGTATATACCAGTAAAATAAGTTCACTCAAAAGATTTAGTGATGATGCCAAAGAGGTAAGAGCAGGATTTGAGTGTGGTATTATGCTTGAGAACTTTAATGATATAAAAGAGGGTGATGTAATAGAGACCTTCAAAGAGGTAGAGGAGCAGGTTTCTCTATGAATCCGGCTCAAATCAAGCAAAAAAGAACAGAATCACTGCTAAAAGAGTTGATACCAGAAGCATTGTCAACTCTTGATGATAACAGACTCAATACATTGATTGTAACTGAGGTATTGTGTTCAAGAGGTAGATATGATGCCAAAGTCTTTTTGGATCCAGAAGATAAAGATGAAGCAGAACAGGCTGAGATATTAAAAAGGATTAGAAGGGTAGCTGGTTATCTAAAGAGTTATATCAGAGATTCACAGGGGTGGTACAAAGCACCAAATTTTACATTTGAATTTGATGATGAGTTAGAGAGAATCAGTAGGCTTGATGAACTATTCAAAGAGATAAGCAAGGAGAGTAAAAATGGCTCTTGAAGATCAGATCAAAAAGATAGTAGCCTCTTATGGTGCTGAGTTTTATGATACAGAGATTGCCAAAGAGGCTGACAGTGATATATTTCGTGTGTATATTACACACAAAGATGGAGTAACTTTGGATTTGTGTGCAGATATATCAAATGATCTTTCACCTCTTTTTGATGTTAATCCACCACTTGGCGGTAAGTATTTTTTGGAAGTCAGCTCACCTGGAATTGAGAGAAAACTCTCCAAACCACGCCACTTTAAGAGTGCAATTGGTGAGAGAATCAAGCTAAAAGTATCTGATGGAAGTAAACTAAAAGGTATTTTAAAGAGTGCAGATGATAATAGTATAGTATTAGATACAAAAGAGGGTGAAAAGGAGTATAACTATAGTGATATTCTCAAAGCCAAAACATACTATGATTGGAGTAACAGTAAATCGTGAATCTCTTTTAGCCTTTTGAATAGAGTTCAACCCAAAAAGTTTGATTTTTCATAAAAAGAGATAAATATGAGTATATATTTGCAAAAAGCTTATGCCAAAGTCAATATTTTCCTAAAGATTACAGGATATAAAGATGGTTATCATACAATAGCCTCAAGATTTATGAGAGTAAATAATCTATATGATACTATATCTTTTGTGCCTCAAAAGTGTAAAAGTTTTACAATAGAGGGGTGCAAAGATATACCCAAAGAGTCAAACAGTATCTACAAAGCCTATAAAGCTTTAAATGAAGCTACCGGTGATTTGGATATATTGGATTTTTTTTATAATCACAAGGTAGTAGTAGAGAAAAATATCCCTTCTCAAGCTGGACTTGGTGGTGGCAGTTCTGATGCTGGTACCTTTCTTCGAATGGTCTATTCTGTATGTAACCTAAAAATATCAATTGATACTTTAGCCAAAATAGGCTCAAAAGTAGGTGCTGATGTTCCATTTTTTGTATATGGATACAGTAGTGCCAATGTAACAGGATTTGGTGAAATTATAGAAGAGTTTGATGAAGAGAGTTTGCCAATAGAGGTATATACACCAGATATTGGTTGTGATACTGCAAAAGTCTATGGAGTTTTTCACAAAGAGTTTTTACCATATATCAATCCAAATAGTGCTAATACTCTACTCTATAAAAACAGCAAAGAGATACTCTCAATGCAAAACAGCATTGAAGAGTTGAATGATTTGTATAAACCTGCAAAACTTCTTTGTCCATCTTTGAATCCTCCGGGTAATAATTGGTACTTTAGTGGTAGTGGCAGTAGTTTCTTTTGTATAAAAGAGTAGATATAGTGTGAAGTTTTGTTACAAAATACAAAAACTACAAACAGTTCAAGAGTAAAAACATTCAAGCATTAAATAATAATATTACATATGTAGTAATGTCAGTTAATAAAATTTTCTACCTGTTTAACTCTTACTCTGTAGAGTCTATAATAATTTTCTAATCTTATAGATAAATGCTTCAAATAGTAACATAAAGAGTTATACTTAAATATATTTCTATACTTATCATATATCCATTACTTAAAGTTGGTTATTCTTTATCTCGTAGTGATGGACCGTTCACTGTAAATTATTATTTAAAAGGGGAAGAGTATGTCATTGATGAAAGCTCCTGAAAATACTCCGGTATGGACTGATGAGAACCGATGTAAAGCGTGTGATCTCTGTGTTGCGGTATGCCCAGCAGGTGTACTTGCTATGAGGTATGAGCCACATTCAGTTTTGGGTTCTATGATTACTGTAATTGCACCAGATGATTGTATCGGATGTAATGAGTGTGAGTTGGCATGTCCTGATTTTGCTATATATGTAGCAGATAAGAAAGAGTACAAGTTTGCAAAACTAAGCGATCAGGCTAAAGAGCGTGCCAAGCAGATCGCAGATAATAATTATATGATGCTCGGCGCATAATAAAGGAGGATATATGAGCAATTTAAGAGAGATAATTTCCACTGGAAACGATCTTGCAGCAATAGCATCAGTTGATGCTGGTTGTAAGTTTTTTGGAGGGTACCCTATTACGCCTTCAAGTGAAGTAATGCATACCATCTCAGATTTGTTACCAAAAGCTGGTGGTGCAGCTATTCAGATGGAAGATGAGATTGCCGGTATCTGTGCAGCAATTGGAGCATCTATGAGTGGTGTTCGCTCACTGACAGCAACAAGTGGTCCTGGTATTTCACTAAAGGCTGAAAACCTTGGTTTGGCACAGATGGCTGAAGTTCCTTTGGTTGTAGTAAATGTTATGCGTGGTGGTCCTTCGACTGGTTTGCCTACAAGAGTATCCCAAGGTGATATAGCTCAGGCTAAAAACCCAAGTCATGGTGACTATAAATCAATTACAGTATGTGCAGGTAATTTGGCTGAGTGTTATACTGAGACTGTAAGAGCATTTAATCTTGCAGACAGATTTATGCAGCCTGTAATTGTACTTCTTGATGAAACACTTGGTCATATGCACGGAAAGGCAATGATTCCAACTGTAGAAGAGGTACAGGCTAATATCAAATTAAGAAAGACTTTTGATGGTCCAGCAGAAGAGTATAAGCCTTATGGTGTAGCTCAAGATGAACCAGCAGTACTTAACCCAATGTTTAAAGGTTACAGATACCACTTTACTGGTCTTCATCATGATGATATGGGATTCCCAACAGAAGAGATTGAGACTTGTAGAAAGCTGATTGACAGACTCTTTAGAAAAGTAGATGAGCATGTTGATGAGATTGAGAGCAATGAAGAGTATATGCTAGATGATGCAGATATTTTACTAATTGGTTATGGTTCTGCATCTTTGGCTATCAAAGAGGCTATCCATAGACTAAGAGATGAGGGGATCAAAGTAGGTCTATTTAGACCAATTACTATTTGGCCAAGTCCAGAAAAGAGACTGTTTGAGCTTGGACAGAAGTTTGACAAGGTACTCTCTGTTGAATTGAACCAAGGTCAATACCTCGAAGAGATTCAAAGAGCAATGGGAAGAAAAGATATTCAGAAATTGACTAAAACAAACGGTCGTCCATTCTCTCCACAAGATATTATTGATAAAGTTAAGGAGGTATTCTAAGATGGCATTTAATTATGATGAGTATTTAAGAACAGAGAAGATGCCAACACTATGGTGTTGGGGTTGTGGTGATGGTGTAATACTTAAAGCTTTTATTCGTGCAGTTGACAAGCTTGGATGGAACAAAGATGATGTATGTGTAATATCTGGTATCGGATGTAGTGGTAGATTCAGCTCTTATGTTGATTTCAATACTATTCATACAACTCATGGTAGAACTGTAGCTTATGCAACTGGTGTAAAACTGGCAAATCCTGATAAGCATGTAGTATGTGTGGCTGGTGATGGTGATGCATTGGCAATTGGTGGTAACCATACAATTCATGGTTGTAGAAGAAATATAGATATAACATTGATAGTTATTCAAAATTTTATCTATGGTCTTACAAACTCTCAGACATCTCCTACAACTCCAAGAGGTTTTTGGACAGTATCTCAAAAAGCTGGTAATATTGACCCAACATTTGATGGTTGTAAACTGGCTGAAGCTGCTGGAGCATCATTTGTAGCTAGAGAAAAAGTTAGTGAACCAAGAAAAC
Organism: Campylobacteraceae bacterium; assembly: GCA_027063325.1. Lineage (GTDB taxonomy): Bacteria > Campylobacterota > Campylobacteria > Campylobacterales > Sulfurovaceae > Nitratifractor. The sequence goes on along the minus strand of JAMOSA010000171.1, from coordinate 5,486 downwards.
TTGAAAAAGTTATACAAAAGGCTTTGGATCATAAAGGTTTTTCATATGTTGAAGCATTATCAAATTGCCATATTAACCTTGGTAGAAAGAATAAAATGCAAAGTGCTATGGCCAACCTTGATTGGATAGATAGTATTACTATGCCTAAGAAGAAGTATGATGCTCTAAGCGAAGAGGAGAAGTTAAATTATCTGCCAACGGGAATCCTAAAAGAGGATACAGAAGCTGAAGAGTATTGTGATATGTATGAAGAGATCAAAAAAGTACATCAAGGATTGCGTCCTAAGATTACTCCAGATGATTTTAAGAAAAAACTATAAGGGGCAGTTATGAGTAGAATTGTAATGCGATTTACCGGTGTTGGTGGACAGGGTGTTCTACTTGCTGGAGAGATTTTTGCAGCGGCAAAGATTAAAACTGGTGGATATGGTATAAAAACAGCTACATATACATCTCAAGTTCGTGGTGGTCCAACGGTAGTTGATATTCAGTTAGATGATGAAGAGATTTTTTACCCTTATGCAATTGATGGTCAGATTGATTTTATGCTCTCTGTTGCTGACAAGAGTTATCAGCTATTTAAAGATGGTGTTGCAAAGGGTGGTACAATTGTAATTGATCCCAACCTCGTATATCCAACTGATGAAGATAGAGAGAATTGGAATATTGTAGAGATACCAATTATTACTATTGCAAAAGAGGAAGTTGGTAATGTTATTACTCAATCTGTTGTAGCTTTGGCAATTGCAAATGTATTTACAAATGCTATTGATGAGCAAGTATTGATTGATACAATGCTAAGCAAAGTACCTAAAAAAGTACATGAAGCTAACCTAAAAGCTTTTGAACTTGGTAAAAAGTATGCTCTTGAGGCGATGAATAAATAGTAAAATGCGTCCAAAAAGGACGCATTTTACTAAAAAACTGCTATACAAAAAGATATTTGATTAACTCTCCATTTTAACATAATCACTATTTAATTTTTAAAAAGTATAATTTATATTATTTAAGTCAAAATATACATATACGAAGGAAAATTATGAAAAAGATATTAGTAGCAGTGTGTGCTATAGTACCTGTATTTGCAGGTTTTTTCCCATCTACAGTTACTACTTCAGTAGCTTCTGTAAATGGTAATACTATTACATTAAACAAGCCCTTTCCGGTAAATGGTATGAGTGGTATAGTTATACATACTCTTGGTAAAAACCGTAAAGCAATTACAGCTATTGCCATTCAAGAGTCTGTATCAAAAGTAAAGATAACAAAAGGAGATCTTTTGGCTGATGACAGTTTGCCAACTTCAAGAAGTATTGTTTCAGTTGGTGATAAAGTCATAGGAGGTTATCTGTATAGTAATGTATTGGTGTTAGCTCCAAATGTAGATACATATATGAAAGTTACAAAGAGTGCAAATAAAAATTGGATACATCCAGATATTTATGCAGCATTTTTGGCAAGAGAGGGTGATTCGACTCCAACACCGTCAAACTTAAACAAATTTGCAAAAGAGGCTCAGGTTGGATTGGTATATATTGTCAAAAGAGGCAAAGCGGTACTTTTTGATCCAATCAGCAAAAGAGTTATAGCACAAAAAGATTTCAGTGCAGTAGGAAATGAGACAAAATATCCGTTTTATATGAGATTTACTCATATTAGAGGTGGATTATTCAGCTCAAAAGCAACTGGAGATTACTATAAGAGTGTAGGAGCAATTCACTAATGGAAAAAGAGCATATAAAAGCACTAAAAGATATTGTAGGTGATGATAATATATACAGTGACAAAGCCCACCTTAGAGCATACAGTTATGATGCTACGCGTACATATTATGAGCCTGAAGCTGTAGTCTTTCCAAGAGATGAAGAGGATGTCAGTAGGGTACTGGTATATTGCAATCATCACAAAATCCCAATAGTACCAAGAGGTGCAGGGAGTGGCTTTACAGGTGGTGCATTACCGGCAAATGGCGGTATTGTACTGGCTATGGAGAAGCATATGAATAAGATCCTTGAGATTGATATGGAGAATATGCTTGTAGTAGTTCAACCTGGAGTAATAAACAAAGAGCTTCAAAGAAAAGTAGAAGAGGTAGGATTGTTTTATCCACCAGATCCAGCCAGTGAAGAGTACTCTACTATTGGTGGAAATGTGAGTGAAAATGCAGGTGGTATGAGAGCTGCAAAGTATGGGCTTACAAAAGATTATGTAATGGCACTAAGAGCTGTGAGGGCAAATGGAGATATTATCAGAGCAGGTAAAAAAACTATCAAGGATGTAGCTGGATACAATATTGCAGGAACCTTGATAGCAAGTGAGGGAACATTGGCTGTAATTACTGAAATTACACTCAAGCTTATTCCAAAGCCAAAATTTGCAAAGTCATATATGGGTGTATTTCCAGATGTACAATCTGCTATGAATGCTGTATTTAAATCTCTTGCAAGTGGTGCAAATCCGGTTGCTATGGAGTTTTTGGATGCTTTGGTAGTAAAAGCGGTCAAAGAGAAGATGGGTATATCTCTGCCAGAAGATGCGGGAGCTTTGTTGATAGGTGATGTAGATGGTAATGTGGAAGAGGAGGTTGAATTTCAACTACATATTCTAAAAGAGTCATTCAAAGAAAATGGTGCATTGGATTTCCAGATTGCAACAGATCAAGCTGAAAGAGATAAATTATGGAAAGCAAGAAGAAATGCATCACCATCTATTACAATGTATGGTACCAAGAAGTTAAATGAAGATATATCAGTACCAAGAAGCCGTCTGCCTGAAGCTCTTGATAATATATATGCAATAGGTGCAAAGTATGGTTTGATGGTGCCTTGTTTTGGACATGCTGGAGATGGTAATATACATGTAAATGTAATGGTTGATGGTAGTAACAAAGATGAGCTAAACAAGGGTCACAAGGCAATAAGAGAGATTTTTGAACTGGTAGTAGATATAGATGGTACTCTAAGTGGAGAACATGGTATAGGGCTTAGTAAAGCTGAGTTTATGGATATAGCATTTACACCACAAGAGTTGCAACTATTTAGGGATCTCAAAAAGGCATTTGATCCAAATAATATTTTAAATCCTGGTAAAATGGGGTTATAGGTGTGAAAAAGAGAGAAAAGCTTACTTCTATCTCTCTTTTGCTATACAACTACTATCTCTTTATAAGAGATTTTTTCAAAGAGTTCTTTCATGACAAACTGGGTTTTTATGCTGCTAGTATGAGTTGGAGTACTCTATTTTTTTTGATTCCATTTTTGGTAATACTGCTTGTAATCTTTACTCATATGCCTATATTTGATACTACATACAATCAACTTCATCAAATGTTAGAAAAATCATTGGCTCCGACAAATTCAAAAGCTATTATGCAAAATATAGATATGTTTGTAGCTAATGCCAATAGACTAGGGGTAATTGGTAGTATATATGTACTCTTTGCTGCTGTTATGTTTTTTAGGGATTATGACTTTATTGTCAATGATATATTTGAAACATCACAAAGAGGATTATTCTCAGCATTTAAAACATACTCAATTTTGATGATATTAGTACCTGTAATGCTTGGTGTATCTTTTTGGCTCTCAAATGTGATACAAAAATACCTTGAAGATTTGGGTCTGGCTACACTCTTTCATATCTATTTTATACTGCCATATCTGATTATTTGGGGGCTTTTTTATATAGCATATCAAATCTCACCAGCAATTCCTATAGATTCAAAAGCGTCAATTATTAGTTCGTTTATAGCTTCAGTTATTTGGTATCTTGGTAAGAGTCTATTTTTGTATTATATATACTTGAATAAGAGTCTTATAGGTATATATGGAAGTGTGAGTTCAATACTGTTTTTCTTTTTGTGGATATATATATCATGGGCTATTTTTTTGCATGGACTTAGATTTTGTTATATTTTAAACAGATATGAAGATGATGAATAGATATTTGAATATTGCTTGATTAGTTTCAGTTTTTTTCAGTTACAATAGCTTTTTTAGCTTAATTTATATCAAGGAGTGTTAATGAAAAGATTTGTAAAGGGTGCTGTAGTACTCTCTGGTACACTGTTGTTGCTCTCTTCGCCTCTGTCGGCAAAGAAGATTAAATGGAAACTAGCTGAGACTTGGCCATCTACTTTGACTCCACTAGCTTCACCTCCGGCAAAATTGGCTGCTTGGATGAAAGAGATGAGTGGAGGTGAATTTATTATAAAAGTAGAGGGTAAAGAGAAGCATAAAGCTCCACTTGGCATACTAGATATGGTCAAAGGTGGTCAGTATCAAATGGGTCATAGTGGAAGTTACTACTGGAAAGGTAAAGATATAAATACTGTATGGTTTACTACAGTTCCATTTGGTATGACACCATCAGAGCAGTATGCATGGTTTTACTATGGCAATGGTATGAAGTATATGAAAGAGGTATATAGTAAATTTAAGGTATATAGTTATCCAGGTGGAAATACAGGCAACCAGATGGGTGGTTGGTATAGAAAAGAGATTAAAAGTATAAAAGATCTAAAGGGTCTAAAGATGAGAATCCCTGGACTTGCCGGTGAAGTTATGGCAAAGCTTGGAGTAAATGTTACAAATATACCAGCTGGAGAGTTATATACAGCCTTAGATCGTGGTACTATTGATGCACTTGAGTGGGTAGGACCTGGTATGGATATAAAGATGGGTTTTCACAAAGTAGCAAAATACTACTATACAGATTGGCATGAACCAGCAAGTGAGATGCAATTTCTAATTAACAAAAGAGCATTTGATAAATTACCAAAAAAGTATCAAAAGATGCTTGAAGTTGGTATGAAAGCAGCTGCTATGGATATGTATATTGAAAATTTTGCAGAGTCTGTAAATGCATGGGCAAAGATGAAGAGAGACTATCCAGATATTCAAGTAAAGACATTCCCAAAAGAGGTGCTTAAAGCACTCAAAAAAGCAAGTGATGAAGTATATGCCGAGTATGCAGCCAAAAATCCAAAATTCAAAGAGATTTATGAGGATTATACAGCATATATGAAAAAAGCAAGAGCATGGTCTATGATGAGTCAGTATGACTATCTGAAAACAAGTAAAGAGTTAAGCGAATAATTAACCAATCCTACCCAATTTGGGTAGGAATTGGTTAATAGTAGAACCATAGAGCAGTATGTGAATACTCATAAGCTGGGAATATTCAAATTTTTTATGGCTGACAACCTTCATCTAACATATCATAGCAATTGTTATAGCTTGTCTCATCTCCTCCTATTAGTGCCATATCAATAGAAGTATCTGTCTTAAAGAGTGTTTTTACTCTACTGTTATCTTTGCCATATACATAAGCCAAGCCACTTGTTGGGCAATCTGTACCATTAGGTATAGTTAGATCTCCTGAGTTTCTCATAGGACACCCAAAAATGAATCCTATTGATAAATAGCATCGTAAATTTGTTGTTGAATATCATCCATCTCAAAAGGCTCAATACCAAATATAGTTTT
>JAMOSA010000170.1 GCA_027063325.1 Campylobacteraceae bacterium | reverse complement strand
ACCAAAATACAGCAAACAGTAATCCTGGAGTCTTTGGTATAGATTCATCAAACAAGAGTCCATCAATTCCCTCTGTCGCTACCTCAACCACCTCTATATCTTCATGCTCAACTCCACCGCCATATCCTACTTTATCACTCTCATCAACCTCTACATAATATAGTGTCTGGCGACTCCCTGCAAAACCTACAGAGGTATAAAATGTAGTAACCTTTTGTAATCTTTGTGGCTCAATACTGTATCCACACTCTTCATAAACCTCTTCTGATGCAATCTGTTCAAGTGGCATATCCTTATCTACAATACCTGCACACAACTCTATAGTCTCACCAGTACCTCCATTTGCATAGACTGCTGGTCTAAACTGTTTTACAAATATAAAAGCATCTAAATTTGTATGATATATCAATATTGCCACACTATCAGATGCCTCAAGCAACTCCCAACTTCTACTCTCTCCTCCATATTTAAATCTTGCCAGTTTTGTCTGTATAAATCTACCCTCATTTAAAGGTTCTAATCTAAAATCGGTTATCTCTTTCATACTATCTTCCTACAATTTTTATAATAATATAACTTTTGCAAGTCCCAAAAATGCAAAAAATCCGACTACATCTGTTACTGTAGTAAGCAGTACCGAACTAGCAATTGCGGGATCTATCCCTACACGCTTGAGTCCAAGTGGAATAATAGCACCAAACAATCCTGCAAACAGCAAGTTTATAACCATTGCCATACCAATTACAATACCAAGCTTTGGATCATGAAACCACAATACAGCTATTATACCCATAGCTACAGCAAAAACAAATCCATTTATCAATGATACAATTACTTCTCTAATAACTGCCTCTTTTGCTTCACTCCAGACTATTTCACCAAGAGCCAATTGTCTAACCATAACCGTAAGTGACTGTGAACCTGCATTTCCACCCATAGATGCAACAATTGGCATAAGTACAGCAAGAGCTACATAAGCTTGAATTGTACTATCAAAAAGACCTATTACAAAGGAGGCAAGAATTGCTGTAATCAAATTGATACCAAGCCATACAGCTCTTGTTTTGGCAATTACTTTTATATCTCTTTCATCTTCTGACTCTTCATCAACCCCTGCCATTTTATAGATTTGTTCTGTTGCTCTCTCTTCTATAACATCTACTATATCATCTGAAGTAATTCTACCTACCAAATGCCCCTGAGAGTCAACTACTGGTACAACAACAAGATCATAATCTTCAAACATCTTTACTACATCATCAATGCTATCTGTAGTCTTTACTGAATCTACAAGTTTATAGTTTTTGTTGAAGTAATCTCTAAATGTTTTATTAAAATCAAATGTAATTACATCTTCTAGTGGAATAGCTCCTACCAACAATCCAAAAGAATCAACCAAAAAGACTTGATAGATATTATCCAACCCTGATTCACTTTTGAGCTTTTTGAGTCTTTGTATAGCATCTTTTATCTTCTCATCTAAATTTGCAGAGAAGAGTTCTGTCTGCATCAAAGAACCTGCTTCATCCTCATCATAGTTTTTCAACTCTTGAATCTGTTGAACATCCTCTTTGTCAAGATGGGAGAGTATCTCATTTTGCTTTTCTATATCTATATCTTCGATATCTTGCATCAAATCTGCAGCATCATCACTGTCCATCTCATCAACTACTTCAGTAAGCTTTGTTACAGACAGCTCCTCAAGTGCTTCATCTTTGATATTTTCTGGCAACTCCAAAAGTATTTCACCCAAATACTCTTTGGGGATTTTCCTGATATACTCTATAAACTCTTCTCTACCTTGGCTTAGGTAAACCTCTTTTAGAATACGACCAATATCACTTGGG
>JAMOSA010000169.1 GCA_027063325.1 Campylobacteraceae bacterium | reverse complement strand
GACCTCTATAAAACAATAGATGTTCCATTGAAGTATGCTATGTTTGGTGGCAAAATAAAGGTAAATACACCTACAAAAGAGGTTACTCTAAAAATCCCAAAAAATACAAAAAATGGTCAAAAGTTTAGGCTAAAAGAGCAAGGTTTTCCAGATAGAAAAAGTGGGAAGAGGGGTGATTTGTATTTAGTAGCAAATGTTGTCTTGCCAGATATTGATACTCTACCTGAATCTTTGAAAAAAGAGTGTGAAGAGAATCTGCCAGAAGTATAAGGAGGTAATACTATGCATAGTTATGATGAACCTGTATATCTGATTAGTGTTGTAGCAAATATGCTAAATATTCATCCTCAGACACTAAGACAGTATGAAAGAGATGGGCTTATAAAACCAGCTAGAACAGTAGGTAAAATGAGACTCTATTCTCAAAGAGATATAGATAAAATGAAGATGATATTAAGACTTACCAGGGATATGGGTATAAATTTAGCTGGTGTTGATGTAATACTCAGACTAAAAGAACAGATGGACAAGATGGAACAAGAGATTGAATATCTCAAAGATGAACTTAGTAAAGTCAATAGAAATGGTTCAGTTCCATCTAATAAAGCAGTTATTAAGAAGAGTAGTTATAACCTTATAATATTTGAAGACTAAAGGAAATAAGTTGAAACGCTATCTTGGCAAAAAAAAATTACTTAGAATATATGTAGATAATACAGATCTATACAAAGGTGAACCACTTTGGCAAAAACTGATAGAAAAAGCCAAAGATAGCGGTTTGGCAGGTGCTACAGTATTTAAAGCAGTTGCTGGGGTTGGAGTACATACCCAAATACATACAAGTTCAATCTGGTCACTGGCTCAAAAACTGCCCCTGATTATAGAGATAATAGATGATGAAGATAAAATTATGCAGTTTCTAAAAAATAATGATATTATGATAGGGGAGGGATTGGTAACTCTTACAGATGTAGAAGTATTAAGATACAAAAAAAGCTCAAAGGAGCCTCAGTGAATCTCCAATTGATATTGGCTGTTGGAACAGGAGGTTTTTTGGGTGCAATCAGTAGAATGCTGTTATCAACATTTGTACAAAAATTGACAGGAGCTTCATTTCCATATGGAACACTTGCTGTTAATGTCGTAGGAAGTTTTATAATAGGTTTTTTATATCTCTATTTTGAACAGAGTGTATCTCCTGTTGCAAAAGGGTTATTAATTACAGGATTTTTAGGGGCATTGACTACATTTTCTACATTTTCACTTGAGAGCTTTTTAATGATTGCTAATGGATTGTTTGTCAAAGCTATGGCAAATATATCTGTAAATGTCATATTGTGCTTAATTGCTACTATGAGCGGTATGGCACTATTTCGTAAGGTTTATGGTATATGATAGAAATTTCAGCAGAATTTAGTATTGGTAAAGTAAACACTTTGGAAGTATATAAAAAGAGTGATTTTGGTCTCTTTTTGAGAGCAAAAGATGGCAAAGAGGTACTTTTACCAAATGTATATGTAACTGATGATATGAATATAGATGATATAATTGATGTATTTTTATATTTTGATTCAGAAGATAGGGTAGTAGCTACCACTCTTAGACCAACTACAATGGTTGATGAGTATGGATATTTTAAAGTCGTTGATGTAAATAGTTATGGTGCTTTTGTAGATTGGGGATTACCAAAAGATCTTTTTGTTCCAATATCTCACCAAAAAGAGTATTTTCGAATAGGTGATTGGAAAATTTTGAGAGTCTGTCAAGATAGACAAACTAATAGGTTATATGCTTCACAAAAGCTTGGAAAATTTTTGTGGAAAAAGACAAATTTTTTAAATGTAGGTG
>JAMOSA010000168.1 GCA_027063325.1 Campylobacteraceae bacterium | reverse complement strand
CAGAGGTTTGGTAAAGATTGGTGCAAATGCAACTGGAGCCAGAAATTATAGTGAGTGTGACTCTTTGTTGATTGGTGATAGATGTGGAGCTCATACATTCCCATATCTTGAGAGTAAAGACGCACATGGTCAAGTAGAGCATGAAGCTACTACTACCAAAATCAGTGATGAGCAACTCTTTTATCTAAGACAAAGAGGAATCACAGAAGAAGATGCAGTATCTATGATAGTCCATGGATTTTGCAAAGAGGTATTTAGCCAACTCCCTATGGAGTATGCTGTTGAAGCAAAAGCACTATTGAATTTGACATTGGAAGGAAGTGTAGGATAATGAGTAGAGTAATGAATATAGAAAATCTCCATGCAAAAATTGGAGAAAAAGAGATACTAAAGGGTTTGAATTTAGAGCTTGAAGAGGGTAAAGTACACGCTATTATGGGACCAAACGGAGCTGGTAAATCTACACTCAGCAAAGCGGTAGTAGGTCATTATGATGTAACAATAACTGATGGTGATATTGTATATAAAGATAAATCTATTATAGACTTGGAACCAGAAGAGAGAGCATTGGAAGGAATCTTTCTAAGCTTTCAAAATCCTGTTGAAATTCCAGGTGTTAATAATGCCTACTTTCTAAGAACTGCTGTTAATGCCAAAAGAGTACATGAAGGCAAAGAGGAGCTTAATGCTGCTGAATTTTTACGAGAAATGAAGAGACTTGTAACTGAGCTTGGTATGAAGCCAGAGATGATAAACCGCTCTCTTAATGAAGGTTTTAGTGGTGGAGAGAAGAAGCGTAATGAGATACTTCAGATGATGATGCTTCAACCAGATCTGATTATATTAGATGAAATTGACAGTGGATTGGATATTGATGCTCTAAGAGCTGTTAGTGAAGGTATAAACAAGATGAAAGATGGCAAAAGAAGTTTTCTTGTAATTACACACTATAGTAGAATACTAGACTATATAAAACCAGATTATATACATGTACTCAAAGATGGCAAAATAATCAAAACAGCAGGTCCAGAGCTAGTAAAAGAGTTGGAAGAAAAGGGCTATAGTGCCATAGAGGAGGCGTAATGAAACCCATAATTGTGGGAGGAGAGACTCCAGAAAATATTTTAAATATTCTAAATAGCAGTGATACAAAACTGGTAGCTGCCAAAGCTCTATCAAAGCTTGGCATACCAAACAAAAAGAGTGAAGCATACAGATATTTTGATATTGAATCATTAATGCAAAGAGATTGGGAGATACACCAAGTAGAGTCAACATCAGATATAGAAGACTCTCACTCAATTATTATAACAGATGGCAAAGTTACAGCTATGCCAGATAGTGTAGATTTGATTGTAGGATGCAGCAGTTTTGCAGATATATACAGCGAACATTTTGATCCCCTGTACTATATGGGTCATCTACTAACAAGAGATACTATTACAATCAGATTCAAAAGTGATTGTGATATTCAAATAGTACACAGATATACCAAACCAAATACTCTGTTGGCTTATCGTGTGGCTTTGTATGTAGATGTAAATACCCATGTAACCTGTTATGAGAGCTTTGAGGGTACTACTGCAAAAGGTTCATTTGTAATGGGTGGATATGATATGTTTGTATCTGCTGATGCATCTTTGAAGTTTATCAAAGATGAGACACTTTTTGAAGGTGATTATATACCTATATACTCTCACAGATTCAAGGTAGATAAAAATGCAACTCTCAATTTCTATAGTTATGACTTTGGTAATGGGAGTGGATTACAGACTATTGAAGCATCTTTACATCAATATGGAGATATAAAAGCTTCTCATTTATTATATGCCAAAGAGAGTGCAAAAAGAGGA
>JAMOSA010000167.1 GCA_027063325.1 Campylobacteraceae bacterium | reverse complement strand
ACCAAATGAGGGCAATATAATATGTCCAAGATGTGGCAGTGAAGTACACCAAAGAAAACCAGAGAGTATAGCAAGAACTTGGGCATTATTGATAGCTAGTATTGTATTTTATATACCTGCAAATATGCTTCCTATGATGCATGTAGTTACATTTGCAGGAACTCAATCTGATACTATTATCAGTGGTGTAATATATTTTATTCAAAGTGGTTCATATATGATAGGTTTGGTTATACTAATAGCTAGTATATTGGTACCGGTAATCAAGATTTTTATACTCATATATCTACTTATTTCAGTACAAAAGAGAAGTTGCCTAAAAAAGAGTGAAAGACAAAAGTTATATATTCTTACAGAGATTGTTGGCAGATGGTCAATGGTAGATGTATATGTAATAGCTATTATGATAGCTTTGGTTCATATAGAAGGACTCAGTGTAATCAAAGCAGGAGCCGGAGCTCTGTTTTTTCTATTGGTTGTAATATTTACAATGCTTGCAGCAATGTCATTTGATTCAAGATTAATTTGGGATACAAAGGGGTGTAATGCCAAAGAGTAATGATATAAAAAATCATGCAAAAGAGGCTATTTGGACGAGTAAAAAGAAGAGATTTTCTACTGTATGGATAGTACCTATTGTAGCACTCTTAATTGGAGCTACACTGATATTTAAAGCTATCAGTGAAAAAGGTCCTGAAATTAGGATCATATTTAAATCAGCAGCTGGTATTCAAGCTGGTAAATCTGTAGTAAAATACAAAGATATTGAAGTAGGAAAAGTAACTGATGTAAAGTTTAGTAATGATTTAAAATCTGTCATTGTTACAGCTGAACTCAAAAAGTATATGTCAGTATATCTCAACAGCAAAACACAATTTTGGGTAGTACATGCAAGATTGTCAGCTGATGCAGTCGAAGGGCTTGATACACTGCTCTCTGGTGCATATATAGGAATGGAACCACACTTGGGAAGTGACAAAGTCAAAGAGTTTATAGGTTTAAAAGAGCCTCCGTTAATATCAAACAGAGAAAAAGGTAAACACTTTATATTAGAAGCTGATGACAAAGGCTCTATTCAGGCAGGTTCACCCATATATTACAAAAAAATAAAAGTCGGTCTTGTTACATCTTACAAACTGGATAAAGACAATAATAGAGTACTGCTAAATATATTTATCAAAGCCCCTTATGACAAGCTTGTTACTACAACTACAAGGTTTTGGGATACTAGTGGAATATACGCCTCTATTGGAGCAGAAGGTGTAGAGATTCGCACAGAATCACTTACTGCAATACTCTCTGGAGGTATCGCTTTTGGCAATTTTGAAGAGTTCCAAAAAGGTAAAACTGCACCTCAAAACAAACACTTTATTCTATTTAGAAGTATAAAAGAGGCAAAAGCTATCAATTATAAAAGAAAACTCTACTTTTGGGTATATTTCCAACACTCAATCAGAGGTCTAAAGATAGGAGCTCCAGTTGAATTTAGAGGAGTTAAAATTGGTGAAGTTGTAAACTTTATGCTAATAGGAAATGCAGACAGTGCAGAGTTTGAGATACCAATACTTATACGCATAGAGCCAGAGAGATTTACAATAATAGGTGAAACAAAGAGTAAAGATGATAGTGTAAATCCAAAAGTATTTGCAAAATTGGTCAAAAAGGGACTTAGAGCCCAACTGCAAAGCAGCAGTCTAATTACTGGTGATTTGCTTGTAAATTTGGATTTTTATGATAATGTACCAGAAGCAAAACTAATTAAAAAGAATGGATTATATGTAATGCCAACAGTACCTGCTATTATAGAGACACTCAAAAGTGATATTCAAACTCTGCTTACAAGATTATCTAAAATTCCATTTGAACAGATTGGAGAAGATATAAGTGATTCTGTCAAATTAATCAAAACTCAGACAATACCATCAATCAATAGTGCAATCAAAAGTGTTGATTCATTGCTCAAAGAGAGTAACAATACTGTAAGTGGCTTCAACAAAAGTACACTGCCAAAGTTGAATAAAACACTAAAAGAGACTGCAAAAGCACTTGAATCACTACAAAAAAACTATTTAGATAGAGACTCTCAAGCTAGTAAACAATTAATTAGATTATTAGAAGAAGCAACTAGAGCTACACGCTCAATCAAAAATCTAACTGATTATCTGGAGAGACATCCAGAATCACTAATAAGAGGTAAATGATGAGAATATTTAGATTGATATTGACAATAGTGGCTATTTTGGTAATAGGAGGCTGTAGCAGTAAATCAAACTTCTATAAACTAGAAGCAATGAATACTAAAAGTGGTCATAAAGCTACAAATACAAATAAAATCATAGGTATTGGTACAGTCAAAGTGGCAGACTATCTCAATCAAAAACCATTAATAATCAAGGTATCTAATACCAAGCTTGATATAAAAGAGACACACAGGTGGGCTAGTAATTTGTCTCAAAATATCCAAGAGGTACTCAGAGAAAATATCTCTACACTACTGCCTAAATATACAGTACTCTCTTTTCCGTGGGAAGAACCTGTTGATGACAGATACAGAGTATTTGTATCAATTGATTCTATGCAAAGGGATACTGACAATAAAGCTGTACTAAGAGGCAGTTGGAGCCTGGTTAACCAAGAGAGTGGCAAACTAATCAGGCATGAAGAGTTCTCATACTCAGAAGTTACAGATGAGAGTTATGACTCTTTGGTAAAAACACAAAGCAGTATGCTCACAAAACTAAGCAGACATATAGCCAAAACTATCTCAAGATTATAACCTCTTAACACCAATGTAACACAATAGATATACAATAGTTGTATCTGTTGTGGTTGGAGTAGTAATGGCTATATCTATATTGGTAGTAGAGGATGATAAACTCTTTAATGAGACACTTTGCGACTTTTTGGAAGAGTGCGGATATGAAACAGTTGGCGTAAAAGATGCAAAAAGTGCAATAGAGAAGAGTTACTATAATCGCTTTGATATATATATTTTTGATATAAATCTACCCTTTGAGAGTGGTCTTACACTCCTAAAATCACTAAGAGAAAGTGGAGATATAACACCTGCTATTATGCTAACTAGCAGAGATGACAAAGCTTCGCTGATAGAGGGTTTCTCCCTCGGTGCTGATGATTATCTGAAAAAACCTGTAGATTTAGATGAGTTGGAACTTAGAATAAAAGCACTATTAAATAGAGTCTGCGGAAGTATAAATAAGTATGAAGTTGGCAACTGTATAATAGATGTATCAAATCACAAAGTAATATGTGATGGCACAAGTATTGAGTTGAGCCATAAAGTATTTGAACTGCTTTTGCTTTTACTAAAAGCAAATGGTAAAGTTGTACCCCTTGAGACTATCATAAACAGACTCTGGAGCAGAGCAGAAGAATCAAGCTATGGTGCTGTCAGAGTATATATAACAAAACTCAAAAAGATATTTGGAGACAGAATAGAAAATATCAGAGGTGTAGGATACAGACTGATTCAGTAGTTATTTGATATGGATTTTTCAATAATATATATATCTCTTTTGCTAAAATTTTAATTTCCCATTTTTGAATTGAACCAATCTATCGCATTGAGTTTTGTAACTTTTTTTCAAACTCTTTTAAAACAGCATACTCAAATGCTTTACCATTTTTAGTTTGTATAGTCACTATTGTTCCTAATATCTTTCGCATTATATATTAATTTTTTCACTTATCATAATGGTTGAATATAGCCAATAAGTTGCCATTGGGTCACTTATTGGCTACTCTGTTTTACTATGTGATTTTTCATATAATAATTCAGGATCTAAATCAAGTTGATTAGCCCACTCTATACTATCAAAACACACTTTTACACTTTTAAATAAATTTATATCTTTTAACTCTTGAAATTTACCTATCTCAAGATATGGCTTAACATCAAAAATTCTCTCTTCATCATTTTCAAATTTTAAAAGCAAATAATAATCTTCTAAAGGTTCTACATCTTTTACAGCCAAATACATATCAAACCTCCTATTTTAAATGGTAATTCACCATTTTGAGCTAAAACCCAATCAGCCAATAATTCTTCTTTTCTAAGTTCTACCCAAGCTAGAACAATTCTTAATTTATTTTTTGGCAGCTTTCCATCAAGCAATTCAACTTTATTTATATCAATAATAGCTTTCTCATCTTGATAATAAACATGAATATGTGGTGGGTTATGCTCTTTAGGAGCACAATACATTCTAATAATCATTCCATAAAACATTGATATTGTTGGCACAAAAAACCTTTATTTTTTTGCTTAAATTATATCCTGATATTTCCTCACACAACTACTTATTAGAGAACATTATATACCCTACACCTTAAAAATATCATTAGCAGAACACTTAAAATATCACATTAGAATACAAGACAATAAAAAATATCAATTTGAAATATCTTAAAACAATTTTAGTGATTTTGAAGTATTTAAACTACTTTTGCTTTTACTAAAAGCAAATGGCAAAGTTGTACCCCTTGAGACTATCATAAACAGACTCTAAAGCAGAGCAGAAGAATCAAGCTATGGTGCTGTCAGAGTATATATAACAAAACTCAAAAAGATATTTGGAGACAGAATAGAAAATATCAGAGGTGTAGGATACAGATTTATATAATGGTTGAATAGAACTAACAAGTAACTTATTAGCTCCTATATTTTATTATACTTGAGTGATGATTTTCAAGAAGTTTTTTTCCATATATAACTGCTACAAATAAGATTTTATCATCATACAGTTTATAAATTAGTCGATAACTGTAAACAATTATTTCACGGATTTTTATATCATTAAGTTCAGAAACTTTTCTACCTAATTCGGAAAACTCTTGTAGCATCTCTGCTTTTTCAAAGAACTTTGATACTACAAACTTTGCATAAGCTGGAGAATCTTTTTCTATCATGGGTGGAAGCTTCACCATTTTCAACACGGTTAATGCCATTTTTAATTTTTTCTACAACATAAAGATGATATTGAATATCTTCATAAGTACAGTTATCCGGGAAATTTTGAATCATCTCTTGTACTTCTTGTTTTATAGTCACCATATACTTTCCTTTTTTATTTCTATTATAGCATATTTGTTTTTTAAGTATAACGGTGATGGACTTGAACTACAAGTGAACCGTTTGTTTAGCTACTATTGATATATCAGGAATATATACCATATCATTAATATTTGATTTTTCAAAGATGGGTTCACTTGTCAGTTCCAAGGATTTGTTAGGATAAATATTTACTAACTGCTTGTATATCTCTTTTGCCAAATAATAAGCCAAATATGGTGGAACTGCATTACCTACCATTTTGTAACCTGCTGTTAAATTTTTATAGTAAAATATATGACTATCTGGAAATGATTGTATTCTTGCACACTCCCTTATGCTTAATCTTCTATATAAATGCTCATAATTTGGTACAAATATTCTTTTATTTTGTTCTACAAGTTGCATTTTTGGAGCTTGTGGATGTAGTGGTGCATGTCTGCCACCAGCTTGAATTGTAAATGATGGTTCATCCCAACCTCTTACACGATTTCTTGACATAAAAATAGATGAAAAACTGCCAAGTAAATATTCATGATTTGGTATCTTACATTTATCCCCATTTGTGTAATTTTTCTCTTTTGCAGGTAATACATTATCTTTCAGATCCCAAATAACATCTTTTAAAACTCTCTTTTTTTCAAATGGTTTTGGAAAATTAAATCTAATTTTTAAATCTTTTCTAAACCCTATAAAAAATACCCTTTTTCTATTTTGTGCTACATTAAAATCTACTGCATCTAATAGTTTAAAATATAAGTCATAGCCACTATCTGTAAAATGTTTTCTAATATTCTCAAGAGCTTCACTATGTCTTGAAGCTAACATTCCCGATACATTTTCAGCTAAAAAGAACAGTGGTTTTTTATCTCTTAAAACTCTTATAAATTCAAAGAACAGTTGTCCCCTATGGTCATCTATTCCTTTTAATTTTCCAGCTTCACTCCAACTTTGACAAGGAGGTCCTCCAATAAGTCCAATAGCATCTGGAATTTCATTTGATGGTATATCTTTTATACTTCTTTTATCAAGATAAGTATTTGGAAAGTTTTTTTCATAAGTTTCCCATATCTCTTTATCATACTCATTTGCCCAAATAGTTTTAAACCCTGCTTTTTCAAAGCCTAAATCAAGTCCTCCAGCACCTGAAAACAGTGATATAATCTCCATTTATTATACCTTAAAAGTTAATAGTTTTGCATCTATTAGTTGTATAGGATTATTTGGGTTTTTTATTTGAACATTTTGTATAGAAATATTATTATTTAAATTCTCTAAGATATTTCTATCAACTTGAGGCAAAGAATTATATTTTTCTAATTTCATTAAACAGATTAGTTGGAAATCGGCTTCTTCATCAAATTCATAAATATACTCAAAAATCTTATTTGGATTATCTATATGCCACATTCCTCTTATTCTTAAATCTGTAATACCTAATGGATCTACTCTCTTTACTTTGCCAAGTTCATTCGTCCTAGTAAATTCTACATCAGGAATTGAATTAATTCCATCAGAAATAGTATTTTTAATTCTTTCATAAATCTCTTTATCAGCACAAAAACAATCTCCATAAATAAGCCATAGTGATTTTAAAGAGTTATCATCAGTATATCCAATAGTATAAATAATATCTTTTTCGTCCCATTCTTCACAAGTTCTACAAGCGTTTGTAATCATAGAACTTGTAGCATATAGTTTTGCTTTTGGATAGGAACTATTTAAAGCTATTGCAGAATTTTTTGATTGAAGTTTTTTAACTTCTATAGCATCAGAATTTTTCAATATTAAATCAGGTGGATTGTTTTGGTTTCCTTGATATGAAAAAACCTCTTGCAACCTTTCTAATCTATAATTTTCATTATCTTCATTTATAGTTCCAGCAAATACATCTTGTATATAGTTTTCTAAAGCTTTACCACTATTATTTATTCTATTTCTACCTTGATAATAATCCACTAAGTTTATAATTGGATTTTGTGTTATATTTATAAATGCTTTAATTATATTAGACATTTTTTCTCCATAGTCTATTTATATTCAAAAAATTTTATTTTTCAAAACTTCTGAAGCTATTCTTGTTTTTTTAATTTATTCTTAAATATACACTCAATAAGATAAGAGATTCATATCAAGATACATTTTTAATAATTGTCTATTCAAAAAGCATTATATTCACTCTCCCCTTAAATCCATCTAGCAAAATAGAATTTAAAATAATCTGAGTCTCGGATAAGAAGGTGATAGTGCCATAATAGAGAAAAATATCATAATACAAATTTTTGTTGATTGTGATGATTTTTGATACGGGACTAAAGTCCCATCTCCTAATAAATTTTTTATCTTGGAAATGAGGCTTTAGCCTCACCTATTAAAGCAGTAAAACTTTATCTGCGTAATATCAATTTATACTTATAGGCAAAAGAAGCTTTCACTCAAGATTAACTCTTTGGAAGGGAAAGCATTAGTGGCTTAAGGGAGACTCAGGGTAAAGATACATGAAGATGTAGCAGAAGACAATGGAGTTGATAGTTGTAAAGTATGTCATGGTCAAGATTTTAGAGGTTCACCTCTTTCAGCTACATTCAAAAGCAGGACATTTGATACCAAGTGGGGTATAAAAACATTTGATGCAAAACATCAAATCAGTTGTTATGATTGCCACAATGGACCAGATGGCGATGATTAAGCTATACTAGGGAATATACCTCCCAACTTTTGGGAGATATACTCTCTAATAGACTAAAATCTGCTAAGTAGATGAATTTTTAGAGTATTACTCTTTTTGTCCACTGTAATATATAACAGTGGTGTACCGTAAGTAATAATACTCTTTAACTCTTTTATAGATAAATTTACTGGAACTATCTTCATTTTGGCTATTTGGGTTCTCTTTTTTGGTGTATCAAATTCATCTATACCTCTATCTTCAATATCTCCTCTTTCTTTATAATAATTTGCTCTATCTTGTCTTAAAATATCATATATATTACCAAGCAATTTACCTTTTGAATTATAGTGATCTCTTTTGCCTATTTTTGCTAAATATCCATTAGTTTCTGAAGTAAAATTTTCTACCCAATCTTCTACAACTGCTCCACCTTTTACAAATCTCAATATAGCCTCTGCATTAGTGTAGTTACCACTTTTGCTTACAAAAACAATATTACCAACTACTCTGCTTCTATCTAGTACAGCATCTATTCCAAGAAGCCACCCATAACCATTTCCCGAAGTACAATAATCTCCACACTTTGTCCATGTAAATTTATTTTTATTGTTTGGATTCATCAACAAAACTTTCTCAAAAGCCAACTCTACCTTTTTGTGTCTGTACTTGAGTACTTTATATAGTACAGGAGATACATCTCCTTGTGGATATGGTACAATCAATTCTGCCTTTTTATCCCCATCTATATCTACAACGCCCTCTGGCAAAGATACTCCACAATCCAACTCTACAGAGATAAAAGGGTTTGAATCATCTTTTGTTTTTGGTCCACTCCAAAGCAAAGAGCCATCATCATCATACAGATTCAATTGATAATATACTCCATACTCATCACTTGCAAATGGATACAATCTAAAGCTTTCATCTTTTTTGTCTCCATCAAAATCACCACTATATATATATTTAGCACTTCCACTTATTACAAATAATACTAAAAATAGTCCAATTGATAAAATTCTCATACCCACTCCTTATTAAATGATGTTATACATATAATACTTTACTCTTTTATATAGCAAAAACAAAAAAATTTAAATAATTTGTAGTTAAGTAGGATTATATTATCTTGGAAATAGAGTGTAACAGAAGATGAGGGGATAATACCCCTCTAAAAGTTATGATTAATTTAAGCTATAGTCATATTATCCAAAGAGTTATTAAAAGCATCAAGATGGTGAAAACTACCATCAAAAGGAAAAGTTAGCAGAGTGTTAACTGTTTTGACTTTAGATTTTATTTATGGTTTTTACCATCTTTTACAAAGAGCCAAAAACCATAAATCAGAAGTAGAATAACAAGAGGCAATTGTGCAAAATCTGGTGGTACTACACCACTTGTACTCAATCTATACAGAGCATAGAGTACTCCCCAACCAACCAAAGTACTCCCAAGAGCCAAAGCCCAGGTAAATTCTGCTCGAAGAAACCTTTGATATACAGGAATCTTAAAAAATAGTATCATCACCATAGCCAAAGCAAACAGAGGCATTACCACTTTGTTATATATAGTTGCTTTTACTTTGCTACTGTCTAATCCTTGAGATTTGAGTAGTATATAGGCATTTATTGCATCATCAAGCTTTAGTGAATGCCCCTCATATATTAGCTTGATCACTTTTGGTTCATACCCTTCAAGCAGAGCCAAATTTGTTTTGTGATATACCCTAAAACCTGATATTTGACCATTTATATATATATGCTCTTTTATTGATGCTTTTGGTGCTACCCAGTAACCATTGGCAAAGTATGCTCTTTTGAATGATACTATTTTTATGACTTTACCGCCTCTAATAACAAATATTCGTGTATCATAAAGTACTTTATGAACAGGATCTAACTCTTTTACATATACAAAAGAGCTGTTATATTTGAAAAACAACTCTTGTACCTCTATTTGGGATTGCTCTTTTTTAAGTATAGAGTATGCAATATCTTCACTGTATGCAAAAGGGGTAAATTGAAGTGATATAAATATGGCATATATAAAAGTAGCCACACTAATAAGTGGTCTAAATAGTTGTCGTTTACTATAACCAAATGAAAATAGAGCTACTAGTGTATTGTTTCTTATCATAGACATTTGCGTCATAATAGCAGCAAATATAATAACAAGTGGATAGATAAGCAGTAGAAATGATTCCCATCTATAAAATATATAGAGTATCTTTTGATTTGCACCACCTTGCAAATCATTTGAGTGTTGCAAAAAATCTATAAAGACAACCGCCAAGGATAACCCAAGCAGAAGTATCATAAAATTTTTTATATATACTTTGGCTATGTATCTAAATGCTCTACCCATTAGATAGCACCAATATTCCTCAATGTATATCTGGATCTAAGTTCATCTAAGGGGAGTTTATCTACCTGTAAAGCAACATCAGATGTATAATCTACCCATTTTGCAATATTTTGCTCCTCTTTGCTCTCAAATGGCTCCAAGACATAAGATACAACCTGAGATTTTATAGGAGGCTTGTCTATACCCATTCTAAATCTTATATAATCCTTGCCAACTTCACTATCTATTGATTTGAGTCCATTGTGTCCACCATGTCCACCACCTCTTTTGATACGCAAAGCACCAAAGGGCAAATCCAAATCATCATGAAACACAACAATATCTTCTACTGGAATTTTATAAAAGTTTGCAACAGCTTGTACACTCTTGCCAGATAGATTCATATATGTAAGTGGCTTTAACAGAAGTATATCTTTTGATTTATAGAGTTCACCCAAAAAACTCTTTTTGGAGATATTGACAGGGTTTAATCGCTTTGCAAGTTTGTCAATCACACGCCAACCTATATTGTGGCGTGTATTAGCGTATGCCGGTCCGGGATTGCCCAATCCGACAAAGAGTTTCATCATTATCTAGCTTTAATTACACCACATATAGATACATCGCCTCTATCCATTAGACGACAACCCTCAGGTGCTTCCAAATCTCTTACCAAGATAGAATCATCTCTATCCAAATCACTAACATCTAATGTAAAATTAGCTGGGATATTTTCAATAGCACCTCTTACTTTTAGTCTTCTTTTTGTAATTACAAGTACACCTTTGTTTTTCAAACCTTTTGGAGTACCTACAGTCTTTACAGGAACCAAATAATCAGTTACTTGACCAGGGATTGCTATACGCAAATCTACATGTACAATATCACCAGTTACAGGGTGTAGTTGATACTCTTGTACTACTACATTATATTCATTATCTCCTAACTTTACTGGAAATGCCAAATTCTCTTTTCTACGAACTGTTCTTATAAACTCACCCTGCTTAAATGCTGCGTGTATATTATCTACACCATCAGCATAAAGGTTAGCTATTAGATAACCATTTCGTCTGAGCTTCTTTGCATTGCTCTTTCCGATACTCTCTCTAATAATACCTTCTAACATTACAATTTCCTTTGTATAAAATAGGGCGATATTATATCTAAAATCTCTTAATATTTAACTACTTTTATCAACCAATAAAAGACATACAATTTATACTCTATAATAAAGTAGTAAAAAGAACAATAATGATAGTAGCAAATAAAAGAGAATACAGATTAAAACCTCATAAGATTATCTGCAAAAAAGATGAGAATAAAAAATCAATAAAAATTATTGATAGTATTATATACTCAATACAACAAAACATTTTGAAAAAATATAAATATTTTATGATATATATCTTATAATCATAATATCTTTTGATAATAAGGATAGCATATGAGAGAGTGGAATACCTCTGCCAAACTTACCAAGTTTGTAAAAGCCGCTGGTTGAGCTGCCAAAATAGGTCCGGGTGATCTATCGCACATTTTGGAGACTCTGCCAAAGGGTAATTCAGACTTGATAGTAGGTATAGACAGTAGTGATGATAGTGCTGTATATAAAATAGATGACAAAAGAGCCATTGTACAGACACTTGATATTATTACACCAGTAGTTGATGATCCATATAGTTATGGACAAGTTGCAGCAGCTAATTCACTCAGTGATATTTTTGCAATGGGTGCAGATGTCATTACAGCTTTGAATATTGTAGGTTTTGACGGATGCAATCATCAACCAGATGTTCTCAAAGAGATATTAGCAGGTGGTAGCGATAAAGTATCTGAGTGTGGCGGAGTAGTAGTAGGTGGTCATACCATAGATACTCCAGAGATGACTTATGGACTCAGTGTAACAGGACTTATAGATATAGATAATATATATCGCAATAATACTCCAAAAGTTGGAGATAAATTGATATTAACCAAACCTTTG